>CAYPMQ010000158.1:0-8137 GCA_964411625.1 uncultured Ignavibacteriaceae bacterium | reverse complement strand
GCGGCGGGGCTGACAGTATATGAAGGGTCAACAATTTTCGCCGCCTCCTCAGAGTTTCCTGCCAGAAGGGGATCAATGGTTCCGAGGAGCAGATTTGCGCTGTACCCTCCTGATACCCCTGCGAATGCTGCCGCCATACCCAGAATCGGATGACGCCCGATACTAAGGTAAATTATAGCAGCAAGCGGAATAAGTAACACATATCCCACTTCACTCGCCATGTTTGACATAACACCCGCAAAAACTATAACCAGCGTGAGAAGCTTTTTCGGAGCGGAAAGAACGAGCAGTTTCAGAGCTGAGTTGATAAGTCCGCTGCCCTCAGCAACCCCTATACCCAGAAGAGCCACAAGTACGGTTCCAAGGGGAGCGAAGCTGGTAAAATTGTAGACCAGTCCCGTAAGAATTCTGTGAAGTCCCTCAACGGAGAGAAGGTTTACCGGTTCAACTGTTTTGCCTGTTCCCGGGTGAACGACACTGATTCCCACAAGAGAAACAATCCAGGAAACAACAACAATCAATAAAGCAAACCCTGCAAAAAGAGCCGCAGGGTGAGGGAGAAGATTCCCTGTTTTTTCTACAATATTAAGAAATTTATTAATAAAACCTGCCTTGTTGACATTTGCTTCAGCCATTGATCTCCCGGTTATTTATTTGTTTAATTTTTAAGTACAAAACTTATAATTGAACTTTTAAGAATGTAGTTCAATTTTGAGGAAATAGTTTTGTTAAGATAGAGAATTGCTATCTTTAAATTTAAAAAAATCTGAATTTCTCATGGAACTCGAAAAAGGCTCTGCCGTTCAAAACTATATTATAGAGGATCTTCTGGGAGAGGGGGGGATGGGTAAAATTTACCTTGCCCGTGAAGAACTTACAGAACGCCGGGTTGCAATAAAAATGCTTAATCCTGCTCTTGTTAAAGATGATGAGTTTGTCAGGAGATTTGTTTCTGAAGCCAGAATTCTTTCCGGACTGCTCAATCCTCATATAGTTGCCCTTTACAACTTTTTCAGATACAGCGGCACTTTCTTCATGGTGCTTGAATTTGCGAACGGTGAAACTCTCAAGTCCCTGATTAGAAAAGTAGGACTTCTGCCGGAAGAGCGCTCGTTAAAAATTCTCTCCCGTATAGCTGCGGGCCTCCGGTATGCTCATTCCAAAAATGTGATTCACAGGGATATAAAACCTTCCAATATTATTGTCAATAACAAGGATGAGATAAAAATTACCGATTTTGGGATAGCCAAAATTATGGGTGACCTCAGTTTGACACTTGCCGGCACAAAGCTGGGGACAGTATTATACATGAGCCCCGAGCAGGTGCTTGCTGATAAGGAAATTGACCACAGAAGCGATATTTACAGTCTCGGGGTGTCATTCTATGAAATGCTCACGGGAAAACTTCCCTTCGGCACCGATAATGAAGGGCTCTATGCCATCATGGACAGTATTATCAAAAAGGATATCCCCGATCCCAGGGAAATTTATCCGTATATCACATCAGAAACAGTTATGATGCTGAGGAAAATGACTGCCAAAAACAGAGAGGAGAGATATTCTGACTTTGACAGTCTTATGGCTGATATAAGACAGATTCTAAGCAGCCTGCCCGAATTAACAGGTTCCTTCCCTCCTGCCGGATTCCCCTCAGTACCTTCTTCAGAAGAAGGAAATGCACAAGATCGGGAAACCGGATTGAAGTCAGATGAGCCTCTCAGAGATAAAGCTGCTCAAGCTGACGGGGAAAAGAATGAAATTTCTGAAGATAAACCACAGTCAGGAAGCAGGGAGATAAATACCGGCGAAAAAAAATCTTTTGAGCCTCTTTTGATATATAAACGTGAACCTGAGGGTCTGAGAATAGAATTTGCAGAAGTTGAAGGCGGAAAATTCCTGATGGGAAATGACGGGAGATTTGATCAGACGGTTAAAAAGTTGTTTAAAAACGTAAAGGTTACCGAAGGGCTGCAAAACGAAAAACCCGCTCATGAGGTTAAAGTTAAATCATTCCTCGTTTCAAGATATCCTGTCACAGTAAAGCAGTATCTGGAATTCTGCAGAGAGACCGGTCATCCCGTTCCTCCTGAACCGCCATGGGGATTTCATGGTGATCAGCCGGTTGTTAATGTCAGCTATAAGGATGCCGAACTGTTCTGCAGATGGTCATCAACGAGACTTCTTACTGAAGCAGAATGGGAATACTCCGCCGGAGGGGGTGCAAAATCTGCAGGTTATAAATTTTCGGGAAGCAATAAACTCGATGAGTGCGGCTGGTATCTGAAAAATTCCAGAGGCACGGTTAAAGGGGTCGGACTTCTCAAGCCTAATGAACTTGGATTGTTTGATATGTCAGGCAATATATGGGAGTGGTGCGCTGATTATTATGCAGAAAGCTATTATGCTTTTTCACCGCCGGAGAATCCGCAGGGACCCGTTGAAGGAGTTTACAGAGTTCTGCGCGGCGGATCTGCTTTCAGTAATGAAGACTTCTGCCGTATATTTGCAAGGGATTCTGCTTTGCCGGGACATTTTTATCAGACGATAGGTTTCAGGGTGGCTAAAGATATTACCTGATATCTGTGATATGAGTGAATGTGAAGGGGATGTAACAGTTTAATCCTGTTAAACCGCATAATGTTCCTATGCTCAGGTCAGTACCCCGGAATTATCACTTTAATTTAAAGTTACTGAATAAGGCTCACTTCTCCTCAGCGGTGAACAAGCTGCTTTTCAGGAAAAGGGGATGGTAAAAGAGATTTCAGTCCCGGATTCAGCACTGCTTTCAATAAGAAGTGTGCCATTGTGCATCTTGATGAAATCACGTGAAACTGCTATACCTACTCCGCTGCCCTGTTCTTTATTAGTGCCTTCGGTTGAGTTAATTTTGTTGTTTTTCATCAGAGACTGAATCACTTCACTGGTCATTCCGATTCCCGTATCTTTTACGGTAAATCTTGTGAGTTTCTCTTCCTGAACTGCCATCAGTGAAACCAAACCGTTTTTGGGAGTAAATTTAATTGAATTGGAAATCAGATTTCTCAGTACAATACTCAGAACGGTTTTATCTGCATATACTGTGGTTGAGGGTTCAATCTTGCTTTTGAGGGTGATATTCTTTTCCGTGGCATTATTTTCAAAGAGCCTTATCACTTCCGCTGCAATTTCGTCAGCATTGAGCATCTCTTTCTTGAGAATGAATCTGCCGCCCTGAACCCTTGACCATACAAGAAGGTTCTCAATAAGTGAAAAAATCACCTTGGCCGATTCATGGATACCGCCCACGTATTCTTTAAGCTCATCACGAGAAAAATCATCAATATAACTTGAAACGAGCTCGGTCATCCCGAGGAGTCCGGTGAAGGGGGACTTGATATCATGAGCCAGAATGGTGAAAATCTGATCTTTGGTTACATTAACATCGCGAAGTTCACGGGCTGCATCACGAAGCCTCATTTCTATCATTTTTAAAGAAGTAATATCCTGATTGCTTACCCTTCTTCCATAAAATTTACCTTCAGAATTGATAACCGGCTGGCTTTTATGAAAAAGCCATATCGTCTCGCCTGATTTATTAATTATTCTGAACTCCGTCACAAGTGATTCGTGATTATTATCTGCATTTATGACGTTCTCTTTGAAAAGAGCAGAATCTTCAGGATGAATGATGGATTCAAGAAGTCCGGGATTATTTTCGAACTCATTTGCCGAGTAACCGGTAACTCTGAATGCAGAGGGTGAAACGTAAACTATTTTGCCTTCATCAGAAATCCAGTATTCAAAATCATACGAAAAATATGCCAGCATCTGAAACTTGGCTTCATTCTGCCTTAATTGCTCCGTCTGTTTTGAAAGGGTGAGATGAGTGTTGATTCTTGCAATCAGCTCTTCATAATTAATAGGTTTGGTAACGTAATCAACACCACCGGCATCAAAACCGGTCAGTTTATCAATAGTATCTCTAAGGGCCGTAAGAAAAATAACGGGTATGTTTTTGATACCTTCCATTTTTTTCAGCTCTGCACAAAGCTGAAATCCGTCCATACCGGGCATTTTAATATCAAGAAGGAATAATTCAGGAATAAAAGATTTTATTTCATTTAATGCCTCTGCAGCAGAGTAAACAGCGTGTACATCAAAACCTGACTGAGAAAGCCGAAGTTTCAGGTACCTGCAGTTTGAGGCATCATCATCAATAATAAGCAGTTTTGCGTCAGGATGTCTGGGGAGGTAAACCATAATAAAATGAACCTTCTTTTTCTTAAATTTACAAAAGTAGTTAATTAAAACATAGTTTACGACCGAGATAAAATGAAAATTGCAGTAGTTATTCCCGTTTATAATGAAATAAATTCAATTGAAAGTCTGATAAAAAGAATTCTTGCAGACGAAAACGATAACCTGAGCATTGATATTTACCCTGTTGACGGCGGTTCAACTGACGGGACGTCAGAACTTCTGCAAAAACTTTCTTCTTCCTCTGATAAAATTCATTACCTTCACAATCCGGGGAAAATTGCACCCGCTGCAATGAATATCGGTATTAAGGAGGCACTTAAAACAGATTGTGACCTGATACAAATTTTTAATGCGCACAGTAAAACCTCGGAGAACTATTTTGGCGCACTTACTCAGGCTGCAGAAAAGCATCCTGAGATAAGTGTATTCTCACCTCAGTGCGGATTTGTACCTTCACAATCAGTCTTTGAAAAGGCTGTTCAGTTATTCAGCCTTTCACCTCTGGGCAGGAACTGGCAGAAGGTCCATAATATTCAGCAGCCTGTGAAGGGGTATGCCCACGGAGCATTTGCCGCTAGAAAGGAGGTATTTGAGAAGGTGGGTTTCTTCAATGAAGAGTTTATCAGAAATCAGGATAATGATTATCTTACCAGGATTGAAAAGGCAGGTTTTGATCTTTACACAATGCCAGGGATAACAATTCTTTATACACCGCGGAGAGATTTCGGCAAGCTGCTCAGACAGAATTATCAGTTCGGGATGTACCTTGTCCTGAATGCTTCACATCATTCTTATAAGCAAAAGGCCCCTTTTGTTTTTTATCTCCTGCTCCTGATTCTCCTTTTTGCTATGAATGCAGGTTTATTCTTTGACAGTTATTATCTGACCAGATACAGTCTGATGGCATTTACCTTCGTGACAACTTTCTACTTATACGCCATCATACTTGAGGGTCTAAGGAATTTCTTCAGGTCAGGTTTCGCCGGATTGCTGCTGCCTTTTATTCTCATTCCCGTTCACTTCTTTTATGCAATGGGCACATTCAGCGGAATAATATTCGGTGTTGATAAAGATATATAAACCAGTCAGATAAGCCTGAAATAACGGCATCTATAATCCGGGAAGGCAGTCAGAGTGTGAACTTTTTTTCAGGTGAATAATCTGACGAGGCGTAATTCACAAGGATAATAAGTAAAAACCAGAACGGAAGATCAAGCATAATCCAGCCGTAGGTCATTATACCGATAGATTCAAATGCAGAACGCAGAAAAATACCGATGCCGAGCACAATGAGCACCAGGATATAGCCGGCTTTCTGCGGATCTTTTTCCCTTGTCACATCAAGTGCAGTGAATCCGTACTTAAAGTATATAAATGGTAGCCAGAGAGCTGAGATCAGCCCGGGAATGCCAAGTTCAGTGAATCTGTAAAGCAGGAAGTTGTGAGATAATCCTGAGGTGCCGGCAACTTCGTACAGTCCTCTTATCTTTGACTCGGGATATGAGCCTATCAGCACGGGCAGATATTTATAAAAATATTCCTTAAATACATCAGGACCTGTTCCCCAGACAGGATTTTCCCTTATAGTATCGAAAGAAATTTTCCAGAGATGATCCCTTATATTAAGCAGCCTGTCAAGACGAAGATAAATTTCAAGTATTTCGTCAAGCTGAGGAGATACGTAGAATAAAACGGCAATAAATACTGCGGCAGCGATTCCGTATTTAACCAGGTGACGCCTAAAAATAATAAACAGAACCACCGATGAGAAGCCCACCAGGAGCAATGATGCCCTGGAATTTGTGATCAGAAGGCCGAAAGTGAAAAGAAACAAAATAAAATATGATATATTCCTGATTTTTTTATCTGATCCGCCAAATCCTGCGAGAACTGCGCCAAAAAGAATGATAGTTCCAAGCGCTATTATGCTGCCCGCAGCATTAACATTTTCGTAAATTCCGGAGGTCCTCAGCGCTGCTTCAGAATTTATAATGGCTGAAAACCCCAGGGAGAGAAACATAAAGAGGGTTCCCGCCGTGACAAAAAGGGCAGTGATAAGAGTGATACCATTCAGCATTTTCATTGAATCATAGTCAAAACTTAGCTGATACACCAGATAAACAATGTAGAAAAAGAATGCCTGTTTAATTACGGCTGTCAGTCCCACAATAGGATTTATTGAGAGCAGGGAAGAAACAGCAGAAGTTACAGTGACAAAAACGGCAAAAGCAAATATATCCTTCGGAACAGGTTTAAGAACCCTCTTTTCGTAGAAACTTCTGAAAAATGCCAGATAGCTCAGAACTCCTGTTCCCCCCAGTATTATTACTTTCCTGAGCATTTCATTCATAGTGCTTGCAGTGAGCAGAAAAGAGAGTATTAATAAATAGACAAGCCCTTCTCTGCCGTACTTCCTGACTATGAGATAAATAAGAGGGAAAGCAGGCAGAAACACCATTATTCCGCTGAGCGGTAAAATGAGGAGCGAAACAATCAGCCCGGCTAAAGAAATATTTATTAATTTTGTGATAGTACGGCCATTAATTTAATTTAGAAAGAGATTTACAAAAATAGGAATTATGCGGATATTATTGGCAGGTGATCTCAGATCATCCCATTTAAGAAAATGGGCTGCGGAACTGACAAAAGCAGGGATTACGATCGGAGTGTTCAGTCTCTGCGATTCTGACCGCTCGAAATACCCTCCGGGAATAAGGATTTACACTGCGGGAGTTCCGTCATCAGTTGCCGACAGAGAAGAGGGAAGTCTTCAAAAACTGCTGTATTTGATTCATGTGAAAAAACTCAGACAGGCGATAAGAGATTTTAAGCCGGATGCTCTTCACTCCCACTACCTCACGAGTTTCGGACTGCTCGGTGCAATCTCAGGCTTCAGACCATTTATTGTTTCAGTCTGGGGCTCAGATATTTTTGATTTTCCGAAAAGAAGTGCCCTGCACAAAAGCCTTATTAAATATATTCTGAAGAAGGCTGATAAAGTACTTTCCACATCCCGGTTTATGGCGCAGGAGGTAAAAAAATATTATGATGGTAATATTGAGGTCACTCCGTTCGGAGTTGACCTCTCAAGATTCAGACCTGCCGGGAAAACGGCCGGTGAGACGGTCAGGATCGGAATAATAAAAAATCTTGAGGAGGTTTACGGAATTGAATTATTTCTGAATGCTCTGAAGATTCTTAAAGAAAAAGGGGTTAAGGGATTTACGGCAGAAATAACCGGGGATGGCTCTTTCCGGGATCGGCTCCACAGAATTACCGAAGAAAACGAACTGACGGAAATCGTAGAATTTAACGGATTTGTGGATAACAGTGAAATTGAAAATATTCACCGCAGATATGATTTTGAAGTTTACCCATCATACAAGGATTCTTTCGGAGTATCTGCAGTTGAGGCAATGGCATGCGGTGTTCCTGTGATTGTTTCATCGGATACAGGGCTTGCGGATGTGGCAGAAGATCAGGTATCCGGGCTGATTTTCCCAAACGGTTCGCTTAACGGACTTGCCGCCTGCATTGAGAAACTGATAAACGAGGCTGATCTGAGAATCCGGCTCGCTGAAGGTGCGAGGAAAAGGGCAGAAGAGCATTTTGATATTAAATACTGTACAGGGAAAATGATAACGGTATATGAGAGTATTAATAAAAATTAATCTCCCCTGATTTCAATTCTTACAGGCACTACGCCGTCTTTTATCATATCAAGTTCACGCGCGGCTGCATACGAAAGGTCAATAGCAGTTTCATTTTTACAAATACAGCGGTCATTTACTCTCACTATTACCGATTTGCCATTTCATAGATTTGTAACTTTTACATAAGTTTTAAAGGGAATGAAAGGGGATGCCGCAGTAAGTTTTTCACGGTCATAAATCTCGCC
>CAYPMQ010000157.1:0-8160 GCA_964411625.1 uncultured Ignavibacteriaceae bacterium | reverse complement strand
CGGTGGCACAGCTCATTTTTCTTGAAGCAGAAGATCCTAACAAGGATATCTACCTTTACATCAACTCACCCGGCGGCAGCGTAACCGCAGGACTGGCAATTTATGATACCATGAAGTTTATAAAGCCTGATGTCTCCACAATTTGTGTCGGTATGGCAGCTTCAATGGGTGCTGTTCTTCTTGCAGGCGGCACAGCAGGTAAAAGATCTGCTCTCCCCCATGCAAAGATCATGATACATCAGCCATGGAGCGGAGGAATCTCGGGTCAGGTTACAGATATCCAGATTCAGGCAGCTGAAATGCTCAAAACAAGAGACACTCTTTATCAGATTCTAAGCGAGCATTCAGGAAAGCCGGTTGATCAGATAACAAAAGACTGTGAACGTGATTATTTCATGACTGCACAGGAAGCAGTTGATTACGGTCTGCTAGATACAATCATCAGCAAGAGGAAATAAGGTCTGATTTTTCTTTTCTCTTTACTGATAATATTATTATTTTAAGAAAGCGGTTTTTAATGAATCGCTTTCTTTTTTATGGAACACATCTCCTCACCGGAAATCATGAAAAAGTTAACGGCTATCATTACTGTTTTATTGATCACAGTCATTGCGGCTCAGGATAAAAAGGCTCTTAATGATTATGTCAACAATTATGTGAAGCTATATAAAGTTCCTTCCTTTGCCGCCGGAATAGCTAATTCCAAGGAGATCATATGGAGTTATGCAACCGGTTACTCTGATCTCGAAAATGAAGTCCCTGCTACCACCAAAACTGTTTACCGTATTGCTTCTGTATCCAAGGCAATAACGGGAATAGCTATAATGCAGCTTGTTGATGCCGGAAAGATTAAACTTGATGATGATGTAAGGAAATACGTTACATGGTTCCCTAAAAAGCCTTACGTTTTCACCATACGGCAGGTTCTTAATCATACTTCGGGTATCAGGACATACAAAAGCGGCGAGGAATTTAATTCAACAAAATCTTATTCCGGTTTTTATGATGCAATAATGACATTTGCAAACGATGATCTGGTTGCTGTTCCCGGTACAAAATACATTTATTCCTCTCTTGCGTATAACCTCCTTGCCATAATTATCGAAAATGTTTCCAAAACTTCTTTTGCAAAATATCTTCAGAAGAATATTTTTAACCCTGCGGGAATGAGATCAGCATCACTTGATTATCAATCCAAAATCATTCCCAAACGTGCCCGGGGCTATTCAAGATTTGAAGATCGTTATCTTAAAAATGCTCCGCTTGCCGATCTTACAATCAAATTTCCTGGTGGCGGGATGATCTCCAATCTCGAAGACCTTCTTCGCTTTGGTATTGCACTTAACAGCGGCAGCCTCATTCGTCCGGCATTGCTTGATACAGTCTTTTCTCCCGGTACTTTGAAGAATGGTAATAAAATTGAATATGGGCTCGGTTTTGCATCATACAAAGATCAGGCCGGGAGAAGTTACTATGGTCACCTTGGCGGAGGAACAGGTTTTAAATCGGCTTTGCTGATCCAACCTGAGGAAAAACTCACATTGGTTTATCTTACAAATATACAGGATGATTACCTGTATCATCCGTTATACAATCTCCTGGCGGTTTACAGGGGTGAAAAACCTGAAGTTATGCCACCGGCATATGCTGATACTTTATTCAGAATTGCTAGTAAATTTTCCCCTGATTCAGCCATCTCATACTATGAAAAAATCAGGAATAACGACCTTCCCAAAAACTATTTATTCAATTCTCTTGTAAATGCTGCCAAATTTCTCCTTTCAGTTAATAAGCATAAGGCGGCGATCCAGATTTCATCACATGCCGTAACACTCAATGGTGAATCAGTTCAGGCACTTCTTGTTCAGGCCGAATCATTCTATAAAGATAATAATAAAGGCCTTGCTCTTAAAATTTACAGAAAAGTGCTCAAACTGGACCCGGATAACAGTAAGGCGAAATCTATGATCAGCCGTATAACAAAAGAGACAGGACTTAACTGATTTATCTTCAGAAGGTTTCAGGGGGATATTTTAATCCCTCTGCCTTATGAACTCATTAAAATAACCCTTTGTTATACAGATATGATTGGCATACGATTTTCTCAGTTTGATCCGAATGACTACGGCGGTAAATCACCGTTTGATTCCCTTCTGAAATTATTTCTCCAGCTTGTTAATATCACAAGCGGAGATGTCTCTCAGGCACTCTCAATTCTGAGTGAACTTGACAGAAAATATAATCTCACTTCCCGGGGATACGGTGTGGGTGATTTCATTCAGGATCTCAAAGACCGGAATTATATCTCTGAAGATAATCAGGACGGAAGTTTAAATCTTACTCCCAAATCCGAAAAGTCTATCAGAAAAGAATCTCTCGAAGAGATCTTTGGCAAACTTAAAAGATCCGGGGCCGGTAATCACCCTACCAGCTATACAGGCCCCGGTGATGAGTTCACTTCCGATAAAAGAGAATATATATTCGGCGATACCCTTGATCGGATAGATCTCACTTCTTCAATAAAAAATGCTCAGATTAATCATGGAATAGATGATTTCAGACTGACTGAAAATGATCTTGAGATACAGGAAAAAGACCTTAAGACTATAACTTCAACTGTTCTCCTTATTGATATTTCCCATTCCATGATACTCTATGGTGAAGACAGAATAACTCCGGCAAAAAAAGTGGCTATGGCTCTGGCTGAGCTGATAACTCAGAAATACCCCAAAGACACTCTTGATATAATTGCATTCGGAAATGATGCATTCCCTATTGAAATTAAAGATCTCCCTTACCTTCAGGTCGGCCCTTATCACACAAATACAGTTGCAGGACTTCAGATGGCAATGGAGATTCTGAAGAGAAGAAAAACACATAATAAACAGATATTCATGATCACCGATGGCAAACCAACCTGCCTTAAAGTTGGTATCAAGTATTATAAAAACAGTTTCGGGCTTGACAGAAAGATCGTAAATAAAACACTTGATCAGGCCGCCATTGCCAGAAGAAGAAATATTCCCATCACCACATTCATGATTGCTAATGATCCCTACCTTCAGAGATTCGTTCAGGAATTTACTGAAGTGAACAACGGACGTGCTTTTTACAGTGACCTCAATGGTCTTGGTCAGTATGTATTTGAAGATTTTATAAAGAACAGAAGAAAAAGAGTCAGATAAATGAGCACTTTAACAAACATCCGGTCACTTGGCGAACTTAAACAGACTTCATACAAACCTAAATCAGTCAAGGAAGAGCTTCGCGAGAACCTCATCCGTGATATGAAAAAAGGAATTGATACATTCAAGGGAATTCATGGTTATGAAGATACAGTAATACCCGATATAAAAAGGGCTATACTCTCACGTCATAATATAATTCTGCTCGGATTGCGCGGCCAGGCTAAAACAAGAATTGCCAGAATGATGATAAATCTGCTGGATGAATATATCCCTGTTGTAAAAGGAAGTGAAATTAATGATGATCCTTTCAGGCCTGTTTCCACTCAGGCAAGAGAAATTGTGCTCAAACATGGAGACGACACAGAAATAGAGTGGGTGCACCGCGAAAGCCGTTATGCAGAGAAACTTGCAACACCTGATGTATCTGTTGCTGACCTGATTGGTGATGTTGACCCCATAAAGGCAGCAGCTCTTAAACTACCCTATTCCGATGAGCGTGTTATTCATTTCGGGCTTATTCCCCGCTCACACAGATCAATCTTTGTTATAAATGAACTCCCTGATCTTCAGGCGAGAATTCAGGTTGCACTCTTTAATATTCTTCAGGAAGAGGATATACAGATACGCGGATTCAAAATGAAACTGCCGCTTGATATTCAGTTTGTTTTCACTGCTAATCCCGAAGATTATACAAACAGAGGAAGTATTGTCACCCCGCTTAAAGACAGAATTGATTCACAGATTCTCACTCATTACCCGAAATCCATAGAGGTTTCGAGGGTAATAACTGACCAGGAGGTCAATCTGACCAGAGAACAAAAATCAAAAGTAAAGTGCAATGAACTAGTCGCCGTTCTGCTTGAGCAGATCGCTTTTGAAGCGAGGGGCAGTGAGTATATTGACGAGAAAAGCGGTGTTTCTGCAAGGCTGACAATTTCGGCTTATGAAAACCTGATCTCCACTGCAGAAATGAGAATGCTTATTACCGGGAGTAAAAATGAACAGGTAAGAATAGCAGATCTCTACGGCACAGTACCATCAATAACAGGTAAGGTTGAGCTGGTTTATGAAGGAGAACAGGAAGGTCCTTATAAGGTTGCTCAGATTCTTATAGGAAAAGCTATCAAAACGATTTTCACTACAATATTCCCGTCGCCTGAAAATAAAAAGAAAAAGAATCCGGCTTCAGCAGATTCAGCAACATACAAAACCGTTATGAACTGGTTTGCTGAGGGAAATAAAATTGATATTTTGAATAATCTGACCGATTTTGAATACCGCAAAACTCTTGATTCAGTCCCGGGCCTCAAAGAGCTTGTTAAAACTTATGTTAAGGGAATTGAAACAGGCGAAGAATATATTTACATGGAATTTATTCTGCATGGAATGGCTGAGTTTTCTTTACTTAGTAAGTCTAAACTTGAGAGAGGGCTTCAGTTTGCAGATATGCTGGGATCAATGCTGAATATAGGGTCAGACGATGATTTTGATCTGGATGAATATAACAGATAAAAATATTCTGCTTTGGCGTTAACTTTGCTGTGGCCGGGTCAGATTTTAACTCAGCCACTTTTTTTACAAAAAATTTATACCCGTCTCCCCTTCCTCCAAGTACACAGTACAAAACGACTTGTGCTGCAGCCAACAACTGCATCACATTCCGGACTACACCCAGCATTTCACATTCGTAACACAGATACGTTGCTGATGTAAGGTCTTTTGTTACCTTTTTATTTTCAGAACTATCATTCTGTTATCACGTCCCGAAACAAACCTCTCAAACGACTGAGAAAGAGTTGCTCCTTTTTGTTCTTCAGAAGAACCTGCAGGTCTGTTTTCTCTCACTTCCTGTCTTTTTTTATCGAGGTAAGCTGAAAGTGATGATTTTGGCTTGGTTTCTTCAGAAGGAGTCTGCTGTGGTTCCTTTCGTTCAGGAGTTCTTTCCGCAGGACGGCTTTCATTTCTGCCAAGTATCTGGAACCGTGACTGCTGCCCGCCGATAACTCTCCCTGACTGCTCTGAAGCCACTTCTCCGCGGATTCTCACAGAAGTATCAGCACCAATCCTTTTAGGAGCCGTCGCATTCGGATCGATAACCATAACCTTAACGGTTTTACGGGGATCAAATGTTGAATCTTCCTCAAATATGCCCGTTCCCGATATTTTTCTTTCGAATGAGAGGGATTTAACACCCTTCATTCCAGATTCTTTCACAATATCCTTTTTACCGCCGGGAAGCAGGTCTGCCGTTATTTTAGTAAATCTTTCACTGGCGGGAGGCAGTTTAGTTTTCGCTTCGGTGTTTGCAAGACCCTTATCAGAATGATCAAGTTCATCAAAATTAATATCATCGAAAGCAAAAATCAGTTCTGCAAATGATCTGTCATTCTGTCGCTGAATCTCAAGTGCTTCCATATCGAAAGCGTAAGACTCATTGAAAGAAATCCCGTCGGTATCACCGGGATCACTTTGCAGACCAACCTGCTGAATTCTGACTCTCAGGTCAGGGTCTTCCGATAAAAAGCCGCCGTCTTCAAGCTCTTTTATTGCATATACGGGATCAAAGTAGATGACTTCTTCAGAGCCGTTTATCTTTACTACAACACCGTACTTAACAAAATTGAAATCAAATTTCTCCAGATTTGTCAGAATCCTGTAAACAACCAGATTTTTCAGAGTACCGTCAGTAAGATACCTGCATACTTCATTATAACTGATATTTATGGGTACCTTAACTTCATGATCTTTCCTGATCAGTCTGAAGTTGTTCTCGAAATCAAACTTATTCTCCGAATATATTACGATCGGAGTATCATCTTCATTAATTCTCTCTAAAAACATCGTTTTGCCTTTTCAATTTGCCCAGCGGATTTTTCTCAGGTCATAAGAATTATGTAATAGCTCATGTGCCGGTTTCATTCTCATCGTGTAAACAAATGAACCACTTGCAGAGCATTTAATACTGCCCCTGAAAATATAATATTCGGTGTTATCTTCTGAAATTCTCTCTTTAAGATGCATTGTTTCGGTAAGATAACTTTCACCTTTTTCTTTTGCGAGGGAACTACCATAATAGATTTCTGCAGTAACCTCTTCCGGAGAGAGCCCGTTCAGGTAAACCTTTCCTTCTATTTCAAAGTGTTCACCAGCTCTTAACTCACCATTGTTTCCGGATTTACCAACTACCGAGATAATTCTTACATTATCCCACGCTGATTTAACACGTTCTTTCCATGATGTAAGATCGCGAACCTTCTTCTGGTTATCAGCCATCAGCAAGGATTTCTTCATGTAACACTGCAGGTAAAAAGTTTCAAAATACTCCTTAACCATCCTGGAAGTATTAAATACGGGGGTCAGATTTTTTATTGACGCTCGCATCTTCTTAAGCCACTCCCTCGGAAGTCCGTCTTCCCCCCTGTTATAGAACTGAGGCACAATCTCGTTTTCCAGAACAGTATAGATTTCTCTCGATTCTATCTCGTTCTGGAGTTCGGGATCATTAAATATATCCCTGCCTGAAATTTTCCATCCCAGCTCGGGTTGATACGCCTCATCCCACCAGCCGTCAAGAATGCTGAAGTTAAGTCCTCCGTTTGCAATAACTTTCATTCCGGATGTTCCGCTGGCTTCAAGCGGCCTTCTCGGATTATTCAGCCAGATATCACAGCCTTCAACCAGGTAACGTGCAACGTTCATATCATAATTTTCAAGGAAAACTATTTTATTCCTGAATTCAGGCTGCGATGCGGTATGAATAATTTCACTTATAATCTTTTTGCCTTCTTCATCCTGCGGATGTGCTTTGCCGGCAATAATTATCTGAACCGGCATACCGGGATCTGAAAGAATTGCTGAAAGTCTTTCTATATCTCTGAATATAAGATTAGCACGCTTATATGTTGCAAATCTTCTGGCAAAACCAATGGTAAGCGCTCCCGGTTTCAGCACCTCGCGTGATTTTTCTATCTCTGAGGGTGATCCCCCTCTTGCTCTGATCTGTGAAGCAAGCTTCCTGCGGGCAAATGAGATAAGACGTTCACGTCTTCTCTCATGTGTACGCCATAACTCTTCATCAGGTATCCTGTCAATTTTAGCCCAGACACCAGTAATTGAAGGATCTTCTGTCCAGCTTTCACCAAGGTACCTGACATAAAGTTCTTTCATTTCCGGAGCAAGGTGTGAAAGCACATGTACACCATTTGTAACAGAACTTACCGGAATTTCCTCAACCGGTATCTCAGGGAATCCCTCTTTCCACATCTCCCTTGATACTTTTCCATGAAGTCTGCTCACGCCGTTAACACTTGCGGCAGTGTTCATGGCAAGATGCGCCATATTAAAAACTGACGAATTTTTATCATCAGCTAATTTCCCCAATGAATAAAACTTTTCAGAAGGTATTGCAAGTTCCTCACGATAATACTTTCCCAGATACTTTTCAACAAGTTCGTTCGGAAATATATCTATCCCGGCAGGTACGGGAGTATGAGTGGTAAAAATTGTTGATGCAACTCCCATCTCTTTTGCTTCTTCAAAACTGAGATTATAATCTCTCATAAGTGTCCGGATTCTTTCAACCGAAAGAAATGCAGAGTGTCCTTCATTCATGTGGCAGACTGTCGGTATAATCCCCAGCTTTCTTACTGCCCTGATTCCGCCGATACCGAGAACTATTTCCTGCCTGATTCTGGTTTCGGTATTACCGCCGTAAAGCCGCTCTGTAATTTTTCTGTCTTCCGGTTTATTCCGGCTGACATTAGTATCAAGAAGGTATAACGGATTTCTCCCTATCTCAATCTTCCATATCTGAAAATATACTTCACCATCAGGGAAATTTACAAAATCTGTTACAGGATTTCCCTCAGAATCTTTAATAAGCGTCATCGGAAGATTATCAAAATCATTAACCTCGTAACGCTCCTTCTGCCATCCGTCTGTGGTCAGATACTGCTGGAAATAACCATCCCTG
>CAYPMQ010000156.1:0-8185 GCA_964411625.1 uncultured Ignavibacteriaceae bacterium | reverse complement strand
GGTTTATGGCAGTGACACTCTTAAACTCAATCTGAATCAGAATTTCCAGAAAGAGATGGAGGCGCTCCGTAAGGATATGGAGAGGTTTCGAAAAGATATGGAACGGTGGAAGGAAGATATGAAAAAGAATAACATCAAACCGAATAAAAAGAAACCGGTTGAAATTTGATGAAAAAAGGCTGTCATACGACAGCCTTTTTTGTTGTTTATCCGTTGTTGTTCAAAGTCCGAAGTTCAAGGTTCGGTGTTAAGCATACTAACCATACAATCCTGAAATCATGCAGTCACACAATCTCTGATACTCAGGAGATACCTGAGAAAGTTGCTTGAAATTCAAGGTTCGGTGTTGAGCATATTAACCATCCCAGCCATACAATTATGCAATTCATCCACTCTCCGTTTCAGGCGGAAAATCCTCCGATTTCAATAAAATATAGGGCAGTTAACGACAGAAGATAGCATTAATGTATTGCCTCACAATGGTTTAAGATCCCGGTCAGACTTTAAATGCCTTAAATAATCGTTTATCAATGAATAATTCCTTTTATCAGAATGAATGACTTAAGTTATTTTATTTATTTATTTTACGAACAAAATTAGAACAAGTACTGAGGAATGAGAACCACAGATGAAGAAAAAGAACATTTTGATTATATTTTGAATATTAACAAAACTTATTTCTTCTTCCCGTATAAATATTATTATGATCGAAAAACTGCTCCCTAATCAGAAACGATTCAAATTTGATGCCCTGATTATCCTGATGACAGGTTTATTCCTGACCAAGATATTTTATTCAGGAGGCACCGATTTCATCTCGCTGGTCATTAATGAACTGATTGTCATCGGGTTTTCATATTTTATCATAATAAACATCTACAAGTTGGTGGGTAACAGAAAAATCACACCGCTGAATATGATTGCATCGCTGATTGTGGTGCAGGCACTCTTCCTCCTGTTATCGCTCAGTTCGGGTATAATTCTGTCGAATGAGAAGATCGTCGGGCAGGAGCTTTTATTCCAGCCTGATACGATCGAAAGAATAATAATAAGTTTATTTAACCTGGTGATTCTTGTGATATCGTCAATTTACCTTCTGTCATTCAGAGAGCTGTTTTTCCTGAAACAGAAGAAAAACATGAAAGCCGTTTATGCAGCGATGATAGTCTTTATCATTTTGGCAGTTTTTACGTCTTTCCTGACCGATGATAAGCAGAAGATGACCTCATTTTCATTCGTACACTATGCTTTTAATGTCAATGCCCTGATTCTGATGTTTGTTAATTCCCTCCAGATTTCATGGATTGCCTTCCTGAGGAAAAAGGAGAAAAGAAAACTGATTCTTCTTAGCACCCTGATGATACTGATTACATCTTTTTCAGTATCACAGATTGTTGATAATGACAGTTACACCAATCTGATGGGTGCGTATTCTTACTCACTGCATCATTTCAGTTTCCTGATTAATATTTACTGCCTTATGTTTTTCGGCGTAGTATTTTTCACAACTCTTTTCCATTTACCCACTGCCGAGGCATTTGATAAAAGGACAAAGGAAATTTCATCGCTTCAGTATCTGAGCAGACTGATAAGTCAGGCACAGGACTTCAAAGAACTGGCTTCATCAATAAGCGAACACTCCGTGGAAATAGCAGAGAGCCAAGGCTCATGGATTATATGGGCAAAAGGGGACGGCGTGCCTGTGGCCGTTAAAAATGCCGGTTACTCGGATGCTGAAAAAATCAGCAAATTCTGCAATAAGTATCTGACGGGACTCTCAATCAAGACCGTTGATCTGAAGGATTTATACAAGACCGAAATAACCGACGAAAAATATCAGTATGCAATTATTGCACCCCTCAAAGCGTACGGTAAGGTGCACGGTTATTTGTTCAACCTCAGAAAAAACAATGTCGAGTTTGATGACGAAGATAAATCAGTACTTGAAACTTATTCTGATTACGCAGCCGTTGCGGTCGAGAATTCATTTCTGCTCAAAGAATCGATTGAGAAGGAGAGACTGGAGAAAGAGCTTGATGTTGCCCGTGAAATGCAGAAGAAGATCATCCCTCAGGAACTCCCTTCTTATGACAAGGTTGATATCTCGGCAGTTTTTATTCCTGCGTTTGAAGTTGGCGGTGATTACTATGACTTCTTTAAACTTGAGCAAAATAAATTTGCCTTTGTGATTGCGGATGTATCGGGAAAAGGTATCTCGGCGGCATTTATAATGGCGGAGCTCAGGGGCGTGTTTGAATCGCTGACAAAAATTAAAAACAACCCTAAAGAGATACTCGGGCATGTAAATCAGTCGCTTAAGAGGATACTTGATTCCAAAAGCTTTATAAGTGCAGTATTCGGAATAATAGATCTCGGCACAAATAAAGTCAGGATTGTAAGAGCAGGGCACTGCCCGCCCATACTTTTAACCGGTGAAGAGCTGAAAGAAATTAATCCTGCAGGTCTGGGACTTGGCATGACATTTACGAATAAATTCTGTGAAACTCTAGAAGAGGCGGAATTTTCACTGAAAGAAAACGATACCCTGATTTTATATACCGACGGAATAACCGAGGCAAAAAATGCAGAAATGAAGGATTTCGGAACTGAAACTTTGCTTGAAATTGTAAAAGATAACAGAAATAAAGAAAGTGCGGAGATTGCAAATGAGATAATCAGATCAGTTACCCTGCATTCTGAGAGCTCACCGCAGCATGATGATATAACACTTGTTGTACTAAAACTGAAAAATAATCAAACCGGAGTAACTAATGGCAGAATTTAATGCTGTATTAAGAGAAAAGGATAATATTAACATTATTGATGTTAAAGGATTCCTCGATGCACATACAGCTCCCGATCTTGAAAATATTCTGACTGGACTAATTAATGAAAGTAAATTCAGAGTTGTTGTCAACTTTAAAGAGCTTGACTACATAAGTTCAGCGGGCCTTGGAGTATTTATGGCCTATATTGAACAGATGAGAGAAAACAATGGCGATATTAAACTTGCCGAAATGAAAACACAGGTCTATAATATTTTTGATTTACTCGGATTCCCTATATTATATGACATTTTGCCAACAGAAACCGAAGCGTTAAACAAGTTTAAACAATAAGGCGGTACAGATAGTGAAAGAAGCTAATGAAATCAGCTATCATCTGACTGTAAAGAGCTCGACCGAGAATCTCGCGATAGTGCGTGATTTCATCAGGAAAGCCGCTGAAGAGGCAGGAGTAAGCACAGAAGTTGTGCACAAGATCATTCTGGCGGTTGATGAGGCGTCGTCTAACATAATGAGACACGCTTACAAAAACAATCCTGAAGGAGAGATCAGCTACAGCTTTATTGTTTCTGGCCTTGAATGCACAGTTATAATCACTGACCAGGGAGTAGGTTTCAATCCTGCTGCGGTCAGGAAACCTGATCTTCCCGTTTACATAAAGGAAGGGAAGAGAGGCGGGCTGGGCATGCACCTCATGAAAATTCTGATGGATAACGTTCAGTATGAATCCACAGAAAGCGGTTTTAACAAACTGGTTCTTACAAAAAAAATAGCTTAGATACAGAAGATGATAACACCGGATAATGAAACTCTGAGAGTAAAAAGAAACCTTACGGCACTGGTAGAATTCAGCAGGATCGTGAACTCAAGTCTTGATCTTGACTTCACGCTTAATAATCTGTTACTCAGTTGTTTTGGTAAATTTCTTACCACAAGAGGATTTATTGCACTTATGACGAACGGAAAAATGGAAATCAAATCACAGAGGGGATTCACGTCAGAGTTGGTACATACATTTCCGGTAAACATTTTGCCCGAGGATATAGATACAGATCAGGGACTTAAAGAATTCCTCGAACACGGCAAATGCATCCATTATGAAAAAATCGGTTCATCAAGAAGAGTGCTCGGGTTAATTGCACTCGGTGAAAAGATAACCAAAACACCGTATTCTGAAGAAGAAAAGGATTTTCTTAAAACAATTATAAATATTGCCTCAACGGCAATTGAAAACTCTCTCTTCATTGACGAACTGAAGGCTATGAACAGAAACCTTGATCAGAGGATCAACAGGCTTTCATCACTTTTTGAACTCAGCAAGGAGTTCGGCCTGGTCAATGATGAATCAAGGTTAAGCAAACTTCTCGTATACTCGATGCTCGGAAATTTCCTGACATCTATTTATGCCATAGTATATTTTGAGGAAGATTCATTCAGGATACTGGAGACCACGATATCAAAAGCCAAACTTCTTGACGAACTTAAGAATCCTGAACTTCATGAAATTAAAGACACCATCAGAAAGGATGAAATTAACAGCAAGTTCCATCATCTGGCATCAATGAAGTTCGAACTGATAGTACCGATGAAAATTCAGAATGAGACAAAGGGTATTATACTTCTTGGGAAACGCATTAACAACGTGGATTATAACGACTCAGACATCGAGTTTATCTACTCAGTGGGAAGTCTTGCAATAATATCTCTCGAGAACAAGAGACTTTTCAGCGAGGCGCTTGAAAAACAGAGGCTCGAGGAAGAACTTGAGCTCGCAAAAGATATTCAGAAAAATCTGCTTCCCGGTGAGCTGCCCTCATTTAACAGATTTGATATTGCGGCAGTAAGTATATCTTCAAAACAGGTGGGAGGGGATTATTACGATATTATAAGAAACAGTGACGATAAATTTTACGTTGCCATAGCAGATGTTTCGGGAAAAGGGGTGCCGGCATCATTACTGATGGCAAATCTGCAGGCATTTTTAAAATCGATCTGCAAACAGAATCAGGAGATTGAAAAAGCCACTGCCGATATAAACGATCTTGTTACCGAAAATACAACAGACGGCAAATTTATAACCTTTTTCTGGGCTCATCTTGATGATAAAAACGGGGTGATGAAATATGTGAATGCCGGGCATAATCCGCCGCTTCTGATCAGGAATGGTGAAATAAGATATCTTGATAAAGGGGGAATAATATTCGGTGTACTGAAAACCATGATGCCGTATATAAGTGAGGAAATTCAGCTTCAAAAAGATGATGTGCTCGTTCTTTTTACTGACGGGGTTACCGAAGCCAAAAATGATCTTGATGATGAATATTCTGACAGTAAACTTGAAGAACTGGTTAAGGCAAATGTAAATAAATCTTCAGCCGAGATACTAACTATTATAAAAGAATCGATTGTACAGTTCGCAAACGGTACTCCCCAGAGTGATGATATCACAATAATTGTTATTAAAGTAAAATAATGACTTATTATACCCAATTTACCAGAACGTACCTCAAAAGATTTATCATCTTTGTGACGGTTATTCTCGGGGTTACGGCCATTCTGAACATCTATCAGAATGCGTTCATAATAACACCGTCTAACGACGAGTGTATCTGGTATGTGAGCCGTCTTGATGACAAGGAAAAAAAGGTTATTCAGGATGAAACCAAAAAGGGGGATGCACACTGGGGTGTTTTTTTTACCAATGTTAAAGAGGGGGGAGTAGCATGGAATGCCGGAGTTAGAAATGGTGATCAGTTCCTTAAACTAAATGATGTTACCGTTAAAAGTCCGTTTGATGCGCAGAACAGACTTAACGCAATGAGCTATGGCGAATATGCCAAATACACAATCAAACGCGACGATAAGGTTTTTGATACCCACGTTTTTGTAAAAAAACTCATAATGTTGCCAAACCTCTCATCCTCAATAGCCGGTTTCGTATGGCTTATTCTGGGTATGATGGTTCTGCTTGCCAAGCCCGAGGGCAAAACTCATCTGATGTTTTTCCTGATCGGTGTGTTCTGGGTGATTTCAGATACCAGAAGCGCTTTTCTGGGTAATTTCATCATCCGTGACTCAATGTCGCAGATTGAGCACTACTACAGCAATTTCACGCTGATTACAAATACCGCAATGCTCGCAGTCTTCCTGCATCTTTTTCTGGTGTTCCCCAGACAGCATCCTAAGTTATACAGGCCGGGTGTGATAAAGGGCTTGTATTTATTGGTGATACTGATATCGGTATATATACTGATTTTTTGGAACAAGAACCTGGGCCTCAGTAAACTTGTGCCGATGAGTCCCGATGCCCTTGTCAGTATTTTCAGCAGATTTGCAAATGCAGCCTCATTTTTCCTGCTGTTCAGCAGCTACAGAGCAGTCAGAAACACCTCAATGCGCAAACCGATTCTGATAGTTCTTGTCACCTCAATTATTGCGGGCCTCAGCAGTATTTCAATGTTTATCTTTGAGATGTTCGGAATTGTTTACTACAATAATCCGGAGATCTTTCTCCCTTCGCTTCTGCTGATTCTGATACCTGTGGCTTTTGCGGTTGCTATCTTTAAGTACAGCCTCCTTGATGTAAGCGTGGTTATTAAGAATACCATTTTTTACGGAACCGCCTCAATTATACTTGCAGTGATCTATCTGCTGGCGGTGTTCGGGCTGGGGCAGAGCATAGGCAGTTTTTTTGGTGATGAATACAGAAATATCATTGCCGTCATAACGTTTGTACTTTTTGCACTTGTTTTTCAATCGACCAAAGACAGATTCCAGGAAGTGCTCACGAGAAAGTTTTACCCTGAGCAGTATTACATAGAGCAGATCCTCCTTAAATTCAGTGAGGAAATCTCAAACACAGTGGGGCTCAAGAATGTCATCACAGGAATAAAAAATATCTTTGAGGAGAAACTGGGAATCAGAAATGTTGCCATCTATCTCCTGAATGAGAATGATGAGTTTGCTCTGAGCGGCAAAGATGCCAATAATTTCTATAGACTGAAGTTTGCCACAAAAGGGAAGCAGTTTGAAACAAACCTCCTTGATTATGCGGATATAGTAAAGAATAAAGTTATCACTGAGCATCTTTTCGAGAGATTTTTCCCTGAGGATGTTCAGCTCTTCCATGAATCGGGATTTTTTACTGTGGTGGCAATGACAGTTAAGGGCAAGATTAAAGGACTTATCTGCCTTGGTCTCAAATTCTCGGGATCACAGTTCAACGGCAAGGAACTTGAAATACTCTCGTCAGTTGGTACGCAGGCTGCAGTTGCAATTGAAAACGCCAGACTATACAAGGCGGAGAACGAAAAGATTCAAATCGAAAAAGAGCTTGAGCTCGCGAGAAATATTCAGCAGAGCCTGCTCCCCGTGAAATTTCCGAAGAGCCCAAGGTTTGAAATATTCGGCAAAATGGTTCCTGCCAAACATGTGGGCGGCGATTATTTTGATATTATAAACGTCGATGAAAACAGGTACTTCATTGTTATCGGTGATGTATCAGGTAAAGGACTTCCGGCTGCGCTCTATATTACCAGGCTTCAGACGATGCTCCAGTTCTACTGCACAAGCCTGAAAACGCCCCGCGAAGTGCTCATGGAAGTAAATGAAAAACTTTTCCATACACTTGACCGCACCAGCTTCATCACTGCAGCCCTTTGTCTTATTGACATGAAAAATAACAAGCTGCAGATTTGCCGCGCCGGACACACTCCGGTTCTCCTCAGATGTGATGATGGAATCAAGAAAATTCTTCCTAAAGGTCTGCCTCTTGGTTTCTACAAGAATGATGTGTTCGGTAAACACCTTGAGGAGGAAACATACGATCTCAAGCAGGGTCAGCTTCTGTTCATGTATTCTGACGGTGTAAGCGAGATGATGAATTACAGCAATGATTTATACGGAGAAGCACACCTCCGCAGTTTCCTTACCGCAAGTAATGGTCACCCGCCATCGGAACTGTTTGAGCGCCTTTGGGATTCGCTTGTCACCTTCAAGGGTGAGGAGGAACAGAATGATGACGTTACTGCGGTGATAGTGAAGATAAATCAGTAAAGTTGATCGTTGTTCAAGCCTCTCCGCCGGAGGAGTATTGATCATTGCTTGTTGATCTTGCCAGCTGAAATGAGATTAAAAGCTGAGTAAATGGATTTTGCATGTTCAAAGTTCAAAGTCCGGTGTTCGATTTTAAAGGCACTAGTTTATTTCATACACGAATTTCATAAAACTTCAATAATAATTATATATTAATAACAATTCCCTGATTACCTGAGATCAATCAGGCACTAATACAAATTTCTAACAGCTCACCTCAGTTGAAATTCCTTATCGTTGTTCTAATACGATCATCAAAAAATGCTCTGCCGCCAATTTCACGAATGGGTATGCAAGGGGAGTGC
>CAYPMQ010000155.1:0-8235 GCA_964411625.1 uncultured Ignavibacteriaceae bacterium | reverse complement strand
GTATTGAAGAATAAGTTTTACAATTTCAATGTTCTTTTTCTCATTGTTTGAGCCAATATTATAAACCTCTCCGGATCTGCCTTTTTCCCAGACCATTTCAATTGCTTTATTGTGGTCATGCACAAAAATCCAGTCCCTGACATTAAGTCCGTCTCCATACACAGGGAGCTGCTTGTCATTGAGTGCATTAATAATCATCAGCGGGATCAGCTTTTCGGGGAACTGAAACGGACCATAATTATTTGAGCATCTTGTGATACAGACATTCATACCATATGTATGATGAAAAGCCTGAACCATCATATCAGCCCCGGCTTTGGATGAGGAGTAAGGGCTGTTTGGTGATATTGGTGTCGTTTCAGTGAAATAGCCTGTCGGGCCCAGACTGCCATAAACCTCGTCGGTTGATACCTGTATAAATTTTTCGATATCATTACGCCTCGAGATTTCAAGAAGCACGTTAGTGCCGATCACGTTTGTCTGATAAAATATCTGTGAACCGAGAATGCTGCGGTCAACATGACTTTCAGCTGCAAAATTAATTACATGCCTGATATCATATTTTTTTATAATGTAATCAACCAGTTCCGAATTGCAGATATCGCCTTTAACAAACCGGTATCTGCTGCTGGTTTCCGACTCTTTCAGATTTTCAAGGTTTCCTGCGTAAGTGAGTTTATCAAAATTTACGATGAATACATCATCCCTCTCATTAAGCAGTTTATTAACGAAATTGCTGCCGATAAATCCGGCGCCGCCAGTTACAAGAATATTGTGCACTTGTTCTCCCGTAATTAATAAAATATCAGCCCGGCAATAATTCCGAGCTGCACATAAAAAGCATTATTTTTTGAGTCAGAAGGCATATTTGAAATTACCTGTCCGTTATCCAGTTCCCAGTTCCCTTTATTAAGCGGAAGAGTGTAGCCGCCTCCAAGTCTTACAGAGACAAGCGGATGAAGCGGGACATCAATATTAAGTGTTGGTGTGACAACCCAGAACGATGTCGTCATCTTCCTGCCATAATTATTTACCGAAGCAGCAGGGTTTTTGATGTCATTCAGGATATTATCCCAGAAAACCGGCGAGTTATCATATCTGTAAAGTTCAACCGAAGCACTTCCGCCGCCTAAGACTGCTCCCACTGAAACTCCCCAGTTTCTTATAAAAGGAAGAGTATATTCAATGGTAAGCCCTCCCATAGAATAGGAATAAACTGCCTCACGGTTCACACCACTAAGAGTTACCTTTTCGGATGTTGTGCCGCCGAGGCCGATACCGCCTATCCTGAGGTTTTTAATGAATCCGACATAAATGAAACCCGTGCCGCCGGAAGCAAAAAAACCTGATTTTGCAAGTTCAGGTGTCCCGAACCCTGACAGTGATGTATTCAGCCAGTCAACATCAGGCATAATCCACTGTCCCGTAAATCCTCCTCCCAAACCAAACGGAGAATCTCCAAAACCCAGATTCTGAGCATTAGTATTTATTGTTAATATTGTAATCAGTACGAAAAGCAATTTCTTAATCACATAAACCTCAAATTATCTTTTGGGTATTTCAGTTTCACCGGAGTATCAGTCCCGATTATGAACTATGGTCAAATAAGAATATGGTATGGTGACTTTATTTCTCTGTAAACTCCGGGAGGCTTTCATTTTTAAAACACAGAATCAAAGATAATAATTAATTACGATAATCTGAACAGAAGAATTTCTGCCTGTTAAGACTCTCATAAACTGAAATTGCCCGGTGATTTATTACGGTTAAACAAGACCGGGAATCAATGCTCCGCAAATCAATAAGCACTTTTAATTTTTAACGCTGAACATCTTCCGAATATTTATAACTTACCCTCCTGTTTGAACGTTTATTATTAACTTTGTAACTTCACTTATCTACATTTTAATTAAGAAGATCAATTTGGATTTATGAGCGCAGCAACCCCGTTAATGGCACAATATTACAAGGTCAAAAAAGACAATCCCGATACAATACTGCTGTTCAGAATCGGAGATTTTTTCGAGACATTTGATGAAGATGCAAAAACTGCTTCAAGAGTATTGGGCATTACACTTACCAGAAGATCAAACGGTGCTGCGGGTGATGTACCGCTCGCCGGATTTCCGCATCATGCTATCGATACCTACCTGCCTAAATTGGTTAGAAACGGTTACCGGGTTGCAATCTGTGAACAGGTGGAAGATCCAAAAAAAGCAAAGGGAATTGTAAAGCGGGAGGTAATTGAAGTAGTTACTCCCGGAATTGTATTTTCAGATAAGTTTCTTGATCATAAAAAGAATAACTACCTGATGTCCGTTTACTTTAAAGATCAGACTGCGGGTTTCTCATTTTGTGATATTTCAACAGGTGAATTTTTCGCTTTTGAAACTGCGGTCACATCCTTCAGGGATCAGCTTGATATGATATCACCTGCAGAAGTGCTGATATGCAAACGTCAGAAGGACCAGTTTCAGGAGTTATCGGGTCACAGCAATTCTTCGGGATACAGAGTTTCACGGGCTGAAGACTGGATATATAATTATGATTATGCAAAGGAAGTGCTTACTTCACATTTCAACACAGTCAACCTTAAAGGTTTTGGTATTGAAGGCCTGAATCCGGGACTTATTGCTGCAGGAGCCATTTTACATTACCTTCAGGAAACCCAGAAATCAAGTCTACCCCATCTGAGAAGTATCTCTGTTTATAACAGATCGGATTATATGTATCTGGATCCTGCCACCAGAAGGAATCTTGAAATCACCTACTCGATGAATGATGGTGGTAAAGACGGTTCACTTTTCGAGATACTCGACAGAACGAGCACCCCCATGGGCGGCAGAATGCTGAAAAAGTGGATCATTGCACCACTAAAAAAAGTATCTGCAATCAGGGCAAGACAGAATGCGGTTGAAGAACTGCTTGAGCATAAAGACAAACGAGGCTCCATACGCCATGCACTGAGCGGTATAGGCGATCTTGAGCGTCTGATTTCAAGAATCTGCACCGGGAGAGCCAATCCTCGCGAAATTTCCGCCCTGAGATTTTCACTTGAGAAGATTCCAATAATCAATTCCATTATTGATACGTTGGCAAATGATACCCTGATGGCACTAAACAAAGGACTCTCTCCGCTGACTGAACTTTCAGAAAAAATAAGAGAGGCTCTGGTAGATACTCCCCCGGTGAACCTTGCCGATGGCGGTGTAATTCGTGCCGGCTATTCAATTGAGCTTGATGAATTAAGAGATCTGCAGTTCAATGCTAAAGAATGGATTTCTTCACTCCAGATAAAAGAAAGGGAAAGAACAGGAATTTCTTCCTTAAAAATTAGCTACAACAGAGTCTTCGGATATTACATTGAAATAACCCATACTCATAAAGACAAGATTCCCGATGATTACATCCGCAAACAGACACTCGTAAATGCCGAGAGATTCATTACTCCCGATCTGAAAGATTTTGAAGAGAAAATTCTCCATGCCGAAGAGAAAATTTATGAGCTTGAATCCCAGTTATTTAACGATCTGAGAATGTATGTGGCGGGATTTACAGAGGCTGTTCAGAACACTGCCAGAAATATTGCGATGCTTGATTGTCTTCTTTCGCTTGCTGATTGTGCCTATGATTACGGATATGTAAAACCTGAAATCAACGAGGAAAGCAAAATAGAGATAACTGAGGGACGTCATCCTGTTGTGGAAAGAATTCTGCCCCCCGGAGAAAAATTCACCCCGAATGATCTCTTTCTGGACACAATGTCAAATCAGATAATCATTCTTACGGGACCAAACATGGCCGGCAAATCTGTATTTCTAAGACAGGCGGGCCTGCTGGTACTTCTGGCACAGATTGGTTCCTTTATTCCTGCAAAGAGAGCAGTAATAGGTATTGCTGACAGAATTTTCACCAGAGTAGGGGCAAGTGATAATATTACCGCAGGAGAAAGCACATTTCTTGTTGAAATGCAGGAAGCTGCAAATATTCTGAATAATGCTACCTCAAAAAGCCTGATACTGCTTGATGAAATAGGCCGCGGCACCAGTACGTTTGATGGTATTTCAATAGCCTGGTCAATCACAGAATACTTGCATCAGAATCCGCAGACTTCCGCAAGAACGATCTTTGCGACACATTATCATGAACTTAATGAGCTGGCAGAACTCTATCCCCGAATCAGCAATTACAGAGTGATGGTTCGCGAGATAGAGGATAAGGTACTTTTCCTGCATAAAGTCACACCCGGAAAAGCAGATCACAGCTATGGTATCCAGGTTGCTCAGATGGCGGGATTGCCAAAGTTTGTAACAGACCGCGCTAAAGAAATTCTCCATAATCTGGAAAGCAAGGAACTCACTCCTGCAGATAAAAAACTCGCAAAAAGGAAGAAGGATCAGGATGTGTTTCAGTACAATCTCTTTGAGGTGGTGGATGACAAGATCAGAAAAGAGCTTGAAGGGATCGATACAAACGAACTTACCCCTATTCAGGCACTGAACAAACTCGACGAACTCAAAAAGAAACTCAAAGAATAGCTATCTGCTAAAAAGGATAATCTTCCCGGAATAATATGACTCCAGGACTCAAATAATAATTGCCCTAACTTTTTCTGTTTACATTATACAGATTTAATTTAACTTTAAATATTCTTAAATTAGACCCCTTGATAATAATTATTATGGAGTATTAAGTCCTTTTGAAAAAAATCATTTTGCTGATCCTTGTTGTAATCCTGTTCCAAGGTTGCTCCAAAAAGCCTGAAATTACTCAGGACTATATCGTAAAGGTTATGAATGGCAGGGCAGAGAAGGACGCGTACATGAAAAACGATCCCGATTCTCCTTTTAACAGAGATTCTACCGTCGTTTTTGAACCGCTGAAATATTTTGATTTCAGCAAAGACTTTGTCTTTTATTCAAAATTGTATGAGTCTGAAAATAAGGAGACCGTAACTATTTACGGCACAAAAGGAGAGGAACGAAAAGTAATAAGATTTGGTTATGTAATAATTGATTATAAGGATATGGAATATAAGGTAAATGTCTATAAAAGCACTTCAAGATCCGGTGCTGAATATTTCAGCATCTGGTTTACAGATCAGACTACCGGAAAAGAGACTTACCGTGTTGGCAGATACCTTGATTTTGAATACGTTAATGATAAAGACCACATGTATACTATAGATTTTAATCTTGCTTACAATCCTTACTGTGCTTACAGTTCAGAATATTCATGCGCCATACCTTCTAAAGAAGACAGAGTTGATATTGCTGTCACTGCCGGCGAAAAAATCTTCAGTCATTAGGAGTCATTTGTAATGGTTTTATTAATCGAAATGAATTCCAATGACTGGCGTGTTGAACAGGTTATCAAAACAATTGAGGACCTGGGCTATGCGGTACAGAAATCTGCCTCCGAGACCAATACAATTCTCGGAGTAAGCGGACTGAATGGTGACGCTGATATAAATCAGTTCTCCCTTATTGAAGGTGTCTCAAAAGTCTTTAAAGTTTCTGATCCTTACATTTTTGCCAGCAGAGACTTTAAACAGGAAGATACACTTATAAGAATGAGCGGACTGGATATCGGCGGAGATAATTTTGTTATGTTTGCCGGTCCGTGTGCGATTGAAAATGAAAAACAGATTTATACTATAGCTGAAAAGATTGCTGCCTCAGGAGCAAAAGTTCTGAGAGGCGGAGCCTTTAAGCCAAGAACCTCTCCTTATTCCTTTCAGGGTCTGGGTAAAGAAGGACTGAAACTCATACGTAAAGCTGCGGATTATCACAGACTTTACGTGATAACCGAGATTCTCGAGAGTTCTCAAATATCAATGATCTCTGACTATACAGATATATTTCAGGTAGGGGCAAGGAACATGTATAATTATCCTTTGCTAAAGGAACTGGGCAAAGTTGAAAAACCGGTTTTGCTAAAGAGATCATTTGCGGCTACGATCGAGGAATTTCTGATGTCGGCAGAATATATTCTTGCAGGGGGTAATTCAAGAGTAATTCTCTGTGAGAGGGGAATCAGAACATTTGAAAATTCAACCCGTAATACTTTTGATATATCTGCCATACCGGTGATTCACAAGAAATCACATCTCCCGGTAATTGCAGACCCCTCACATGCTTCAGGATTCAGAGACTTTGTATCACCCATAGCCAGAGCAGCAGTTGCGGCAGGCGCTCAGGGACTTATGCTTGAAGTGCATCATGATCCCGTTCATGCCCTTTCAGACGGCCCTCAGGCACTGCTTCCTGATCAGTACACAAAACTCATCGGTGAAATTAAAGGAATTCTTACGGTGTTGGGCAGGCAGTATCAGTAAAAAATGAAAAGCATCTGCCTATTCGGCAGAAGGCAGATGCTTTTTCAGAATTGATTCAAACTCAGCAAAAGATTTCTTCCCCTCTATTTTCGCAATTTTATTTCCGTTTGGATCGTAAATTACTGTCAGCGGAACAGCCCCGTTCCATTTCTGATCAATCATATTTATCAACGCCTCATCATTGCTTACATTCTGAACATAAACAAGAAAAGTTGATGCCGCTTTCATGAGAAATGGAACAATTTTTGATTCTGTTTCATCGGGATAATCAACGCTTAACCCTACTACTTCAAGCCCTTTTTCAGAATAAACTTCATGAATTTTCTGAAGATCAGGAAACTCCTCACGGCAGGGAGCGCACCAGGTTGCCCACAAGTTCAGCAAAAGAAATTTACCCTGTCTTTCTTTCAATAATTTTCCTATACCCTCCTCATTTAAAGGAGTCACAGTCGTCTGGGCATTTAATAAAACTGATCCTGTCAAAATTAAAAAAATAATAACCTTATGGGCTCTGAGCATCAATCAACCCTTTTAATGGTACAGCCGAAAGCTTTGGTCTTAGGATTGGACACTGTTTTACCGCTTAAAATTTCATCAAGCGCAACTCTGAGATCATTAGTCTTTACTTCATTAACTCTTCTGCTGTCATCAATACGTCCGTGATAAAGAAGATCAAGTGATCCGTTAATGACGTAAACTTCCGGAGTTACCGAAGCCTCAAGTTTATCTGCTATTTTGTTTTTATCATCCTTAAGAATTGTAAAATCAAACTTATGTTCGGCAGCATGCTTATTTATATCATCAACGCTTTCAGCCTTGTTTGAATTAATCCCGATAAAGGTTACGCCCTTACCGGCGTAATCTTTCACGAGCTGCACCATTCTGTCATTATAAGCATTTGAAACGGGGCATTCGGTTGAAATGAACATAAGAACAATCGCTTTTGACCCGCTGAACTCTGAAAGAGAATGGCTTTTCCCCTTGGTATCCGGGAGTGAAAAATTCTCTATATTTTTAGGATCATCGCTCTGATTCTGATTTTTGAGATCAGATGAATAGCTGATTTCAGATAGACCTATTATAAGAAATGCAGTTGACAGAATAAACATTAACTTACGCACGGCAACCTCCGGTTTAATAAATTTTTATTGTCTGATAGTGATATAACGTTTTCTGATAAAAAATGTTTCATAATTCGGATTTATCAGCCAAGAAACCGGGGGCGGCAAAGGAAAAGAAAGGGTTCCTGCTTAATAAAAAGCACCTGAACCCTGCTTATAATAAAATTATCTGAGTTTTCTGATGAGCTGAAATGCTTCAGCATAGAGCATCCCCACCTCCACTCCTCTTTTCTGAGCATAAATTTTTATAGCTTCAAGAGACCTGGGATGAGGGTAAGGCCTAACTTCAGGAGCAGCTGTATCTGCAAAAGATTCCATTGCCTCAAGCTTGCGTTCTATGAAATCAGTGATATCTTCATAGGTGTTTGGTGTAAAAGCCCAGTGTGCGAGTGAGGGACCCCACTCTGTGGATGAAGAGATTTCATAGGTATAAAGTTCGCTTACTTTGTGATCACCAACAGGACGCGCAGCAACAATGGTTGCCTGAAAAATTACTCTATGATCCTGATTTGCATCACCGCCGTGATGTGTATAGATGACATCAGGTTTAACTTCATCAACAACTTTTGAGATAGATCTTATTACTTCAAGAAGGACTGGCTCATCAAGACGCTGATCCATAAAGTTTCCCATAAAGAGCTTCCTGACTCCTAAGATTTTGCAGGCTTTATCAAGAGCATTCCTCTGACGAGTTTTTTCATTATGTCTTGAGGTTACCCCATCGGTTAAAATTAGCACATAAACTTCATTACCGGCAGCCACATTCTTGCATATTGT
>CAYPMQ010000154.1:0-8249 GCA_964411625.1 uncultured Ignavibacteriaceae bacterium | reverse complement strand
AATATGTGTAAGTCATGAGAGTAAAAGAAGGAAATAAAGAACAGGATATCAAAGAAGCCGCCATCAGGGTATTTGCAGAGTCCGGTTTCCATAAGTCAAAAATTGCGAAAATAGCAGAGCTTGCAAACGTTGCCGCAGGCAGTGTATACCTCTATTATAAAAACAAGGAAGACATTCTCGACAGAATTTTCCTTGACCTCTGGAAAGAACTGTACGAAAACACCAAAGCAATTGCCGAGCGGAGCGATATAAATCCTGTTGAGAAAATAGAATCTTTTGTGGATTCATTTTTTAATGTATTCAATGAGAAACCAGAGATGGCGCTTGTGTTTGTTCATGAACAGAATCAGTTCGTGAAGAAACCATCTGAGGGATTGATCTATTACGACAAATTCCTGGCACAGGGTGAATTTATAATTTCACAGGGAATTGAGACAGAAGATTTCAGCAAAAGCATCTCAGTCAAGGTTCTGAGATACTTCATACTCGGCGGAGTGAGATTCGTTCTTGAGCACTGGGCAAAAGCCCCTGATGATTATACACTCGTTGCAATCAGAGAAAACCTGAAGGCTTTCCTTACAAAAGGTCTCTCATCCTGATCGGATCCTGAATTAAGATATTTGAAACGGCGCTATAATGCGCCTTGATTAAAAATGAATACTGAATCATATATAATTTATGGAAATCCTGAAAAATAAAACAGTTTTTTTTCTCACTGCCCTGCTGGCTCTTACTTTTGAGACCACAGCTCAGATGCTTACAATTGATGAAGCAGTTAAACTGGCAGAAGAGAATAACTTCAGAATAAAACAGTATCAGGCAAGGCTTGAAACTGCATCTATGAAAAACTTTGATGCGTTTGGTAACTTTCTCCCGAAAATAAACCTCACCGCATCATATACACACCTTAACGACCCTGTTGTTTTTGATCTTGAACCTGTCAGACAGGTGATTCTGAATCTGCAGGCGAAAAACATGACCGAATTTACCAACATCTATGGCATACTGGCCGGCGGTTCACCTCTTACAGCACAGCAGAAGGCATCGGTTTTTACACAGCATTTCTCCGGATTATCAGGGCAGATCCCGTTTTTCAGAGAGGTGCTTAAAGAGCAGGATTATAAAACTGCAACCCTGACATTTGTGCAGCCCCTGTTCACCGGTGGTAAAATTCTCTCATATAAAAAAATAGCTTCTTCATCTGAAGACGCCGCTGCGGCTGAACTGAAAAAAGTGAAAGATGAAGCGGTTAAGGACGTTATTAACGCATACCTGAATGTTATGTTTCTTGAGGAATCGGTAAAAACAAGAAATGACGTGCTTGAGGGAATTAAAAAACACCGTGCAAGGGCTGCAAAACTTTATGATGAAGGGCTTACAACCAGATTCAATCTGATAAGGGCAGAAGCTGCGGTATCTGATGCAGAGAGAAACCTCTTTGATGACACCAAAAAACTTGAAACAGCATATCTGGCGCTGTATGAAAGCATGGGTGTTCCCTCAGATTACGGGCTCAGAGCTTCTGAACGGCTTATGATGAAAAAAGCTGGAAAAACCGAGCAGTACTTCATAGATGAAATGATGCAAAACCATCCTTTGCTTAAAATGCTTGAGTTAAAAAAATACGCAGCCGAGAAAAATTATGATCTCGAAAGGGCAAGGTTTCTGCCTCAGATAGCAGCTTTCGGAAAATATGAAATGTACCCGGAGTATCTTTCCACCCTTGAACCCCGCTGGGCGGTGGGTATAAATCTGAGCCTCAACCTGTTCAATGGTCTGCAGGATTACGCGGCCCTTGAAATTGCATCGGGCATGGAAAAGGAAGTTGCAATGATTGAAAATGAAATAAAAAGCAAACTCAGGCTGCTTGAGGGGAAATCTTTCCGTGAACTTGAGGCTGCGGAACAAAGGTATAACTCGGGTGAAAACGGAATCAGACTGGCAGAAGAAAACCTCAGGCTTAATGAGAAAAGGTTTGAAACCGGACTCGGAACCTCGCTTGAAGTGATTGATGCTCAGCTTCTCTATGAAAAGAATCTTATTGAGCAGTCAAAGTCTGTCCGGGAGTATTACAGAGCGCTGAATGAACTGTACACTCTCGCGGGTCAGCCCGGCGAATTAATTAATTTGATCAGATAATCAGAAAACATTAAAAGAATTGCGGATTTAGAACATGAAAAAAGCATATTTATTCCTGATTTTCCCTTTGGTGCTTGCTGTAACCGGCATCATTGTACTGGCATCGGGCACAGGAGATGACGGCGGATATATAAGCGGAGTTACCGAAGTGACAGATACCGATGTGGCAGCAAAGATACCGGGAAGAATAGACTCCGTTTTTGTTAAAGAAGGTGATATGGTCTGTAAAGGTCAGATTCTTGCGAGACTTGAAGGAAAAGAAATTTCTGCGAAAGTTGAGCAGACCGTCGGGCTGAAAAATGCTGCAAAGGCACGATATATCATGGCGCTAAACGGTGCCCGGAAAGAGGAAAAGGAAGCACTCGAAAAACTTTTTCTCCAGGCAAAACATCAGTTTGAGCTTGCAGAAAAAACATATAACAGAATCATGAAAATGTACAGCGATAGTCTGATCTCTCTTCAGGAGAAGGATCAGTACGAATTCCAGTACAGGGCAGCCAGGGAGCAGATGGAAGCAGCAGGCGCAAAATATCAGATGGCACTTAACGGTGTAAGATACGAAGAAATTGATGTGGCACAGTCAGCTTACTATCAGGCGGAGAACGGTTATCTTGAGGCGATGGCATATAAGGATGAGTTATTGATCAAAGCACCTGTCAGCGGAGAACTTCAGAAAAGAATTGTTGATCCCGGTGAGATAATTTCTGCCGGTTACCCCGTTTTCACAATACTTGACCTGAAAGATGTCTGGGTTACGATTCAGCTTAAAGAAGACATGATGAGTAAAATCAGCAAGGGAAAAGTAATAAAGGGAAGGATTCCGGCGCTTGGCAACGGTGAATATGAATTTTATGTAAGTTATATCTCACCCATGGCTGATTATGCTAACTGGAAGCCAACTAATCAGAAGGGGGATTTTGATATCAGAACATTTGAAATCAGGCTGAGGGGCAAATCTGAGATAGAAGGGCTGCGTCCCGGAATGACCGTCAACTTTAAATTGTAAACAGGGTAAAAGCAGTGATTAACCTGATGAAAAACACACTGGCCGTGGCGCTGCGTGAAGTCCGCAGAATTACAGGGAAAAGAACGATCTATCTGATGACTCTTACAGCGCCTATAGTTCTCTTCCTGGTATTCGGTTTTATTTACAGCAAGGCGCTGGTCAGAGAAATACCGGTGGCGGTTGTGAACAAGGATGGCGGAAACCTCTCCGGAATGATGGTAAATAACATTGATGCAGCAAGTTCAATGAAAGTTGTGAAAAATGTATCTTCTGCAGCAGAAGCCGAAGATTTAATGAAAAGAGGAGAGGTTGACGGCATCTTCATGATCCCGGCGGATTTTGAAAAAGACCTTAAACAGGGGAGATATTCACAGGTATCACTCCTGATAAACGGAATGAACCTGATTAAAAGCAACTACATATATAATGACGGATTGAAGATAATCAAAACCTTTTCAGCGGCACTGCTGCTGAAAAAGATCAGGAGCGGCGGGTTCACAAAAGATCAGGCAATGGCAGTAGTAAATCCCGTGAAAACTGATACACAGATATTATTCAATCCAAACTACAGCTACACAAATTATCTTGTTCCGGGACTGACAACATTTACTCTGATGATGCTTGTGATGCTTACTGCTGTTCTGCTGATATCCTCAGAGTTTGTTCATGACACATTTGATGACCTTCTCAGTGTGGCGGATCATTCCGCATTTGCAATAGTGCTCGGCAAGGCAATTCCGCACCTCACCCTTCAACTGCTGAATATCATAGTTCTTTTCGGTGTTATTTACCCGATTTTCGGCATAGTGCTGAACGGGGATGTGAACACTGTAATAATCTTTACTTTTTTCTTTATCACGGTTTGCTTTTTCCTTGGAATGGCAATATCGGTCTGGTTTAAGGATCAGCTTCAGGCAACTGAAATTGCTCTTTTCCTTAATACTCCGGCATTTATTTTCAGCGGACTTACTTTCCCGTTATGGGCGATGCCGGATTTTCACAGGAATTTTGCGATGCTGCTCCCCTACACCCACTTTCTCGACGGATTTGTGAAGCTCTCGCAGATGAATGCTGATATCAGTTTTGTAATCAGAGACACTGCTTACCTTACCCTTTTTCTGGCGTTTGCTCTATTTATACTCACAGCCGGACTGATCAGAAGAATGAAAGAAGCTGAGAGGGAGAATTTAGCATGAAACATTGGATCTCCGGAGTAAGAGAAACGTTTCTGAGAGAAATAAGAAACGTGCTGAGAGATAAAAACCTGATAACTATACTTCTGCTTGCACCGCTTTTTTATCCGCTATTTTACGGCAGCATTTATTACAATAAGTCGGAAAAGGATGTGCCTGTTGCAGTTCTTGACCTTGACAGGAGCACAATCTCCCGGCAGCTGATCCATGACCTTGATGCCGGCAGACTGATTGCCGTAACACGGGGAGTGATAAATGCACCTGAGGCAGAACGGCTGCTTATGCAGGGTGAGGTGCAGGGAGTCATTATCATACCCGAAAACTTCAGCAGAAATTATAAATCGCTGACCGGAACTGAGATAAAACTGCTTCTGAACACCTCAAAATTTCTCCCTTCAAACGATATTAACAAGGGAGTGAATGAAACACTGATAAAGTATGCTCAGAATCTCAGGAGCAGACTTTTCAATCTGAAAGGTTACAGTCTTGAACAGGCATACGAAATGGCAGAGCCGGTGCGTGATGATGTCAGATTCCTGTTTAACCCCTCGGAAACTTACGGTGACTTTCTGCTGCCCGGAATAATGGTTCTTATTCTTCAGCAGACTCTTCTAATAGGACTTACTGAAAGTCTTGCCAAGGAAAGAGAAACCGGAGGACTCGCAATTCTTATTAAAACTGCGGGCGGAAGGGTAAGCGCGGCTGTAACAGGGAAGTCACTCTTTTACTTCATTCTTTATATGACTTATGTATTTTTCTGCCTGACTCTGAATTTTTCGGTCTTCTCGCTCAATATGAAAGGAAGTGTTCTGTTGATCCTTCTGTTAACATCCGTATTTCTGATTGCAATGATATCGATGGGATTCTTCATAGCATCATTTTTAAACAGGAAGATTCTGGCTTTGCAGATTATTGCCCTTACATCCTATCCGTTCTTTTTTCTGACAGGATATGCGTGGCCCGATATCGCAATGCCTGATGCCGTAAAGATTGCGGGGCAGCTTTTTCCCGGCACACCTTTTATCAACGCATGGATGCGCATAACACAGATGGGGGCTGATTTCTCACAGGTCAGTTATGAATTTGCAATGCTTTTCATCCTTGGGGCAACAGGAATTCTTACGGCGTATTTCCGCTTTCGCAATCTGATACGGAAAGAAGCGGGGATCATCACGTAATATCTCCCGGCCGGGGAGTTTAGTGCTTCGTAAGTTGGCTCCCCGGCTGCTCTTAAATTAATTCTGACTAATAAGTGTGGAACAATATCTTTTCCCTGATAACAATGGTCATGACATGAGGGGATAAAAAGAATTTAGTATTCTGAACTCAGACCCGATTTACTATTACAGGAAATGACGGAAAAGCTATTCATGGATTTCCCGGTTTGCAGTAATGCCTGTTTCATCAGGTGCTCACAGGTCGCGAGATATCAGCTTTATATTTAATGCCTGGTCAAAATACCGGAAGGAGCAGGAGTTTAATCATATAAACCCCTGATTAAAACTCAGAGAACTCTTACAGGGGGATGAAAATATATTTTTGTGAAGAGGAAAAAATGTGCAGCGGAGGGGATCAGTCAGCTGATCCTCTCCGGAAAAATTCAGGGAATCTATTCTTTGTAGAAATTAACCCCGCCGTTATTCTCACCATCATTGATAACGCCATAAAAAGTCTCGTCCATGACAGTTTCAGAATAGTCTGTTTTAATGTAGCGGGCATTTATTTCAACAGAATTATCTTCATAAACCCGCACCTTAACGTAGTTCCAGACATATTTATATTTGCGGCTGGAAATAAGAACTGCCTTGCTGAAAGCAACATATCCTTTAGGGTTGCCAATGGTCATGGAAGGGAAATACTCAAACTCCTCAACAATCATTCCGCCTGTTACCTCGGGTGATTTTTCTTCAGTTGAGTCAATTACCAGCTTGCATTTGCCATATTCGAACACGGCTTTCACATCGCTGCCTGATTTCAGGGCGGAAATAAACTCACCAAAGTTTTTAATTCTTTCAGTCTGAGCATTTAACAATCCTGTGAAAAGCACGGCAACTGTAAAAATCACAAATTTATTTTTCATAAATATTCTCCTTTAATCAGGAAGCGAATATAAACAAAAAGTAACATGTGGGAAAAATACTCACAAAACGAAATCCGCTACCTGGTCTGACTATGATCTTCTATCACGCTGATTTGGTGATAATCAGTAAATTACGATGATCAGCTGATTTCAGAATTTAAAAAAATTGAGATCTTTAATAATTAATTTCAAATCAGAATAGCTAAGATGATTAAACTTTCGAGAAAAGAGCGCTGATCAGTATTCAGGCTGTAATTATATTTTTTGTTTGCCGGCAATCAGTTTAAGGATTGGTCAGGGAGAAACATTGTGGATCTGGTCAGGCTTCACGCTTACCGCCGTTTCACTCGTATCAACAAGTTTTTATCTCGCTTACGTCTGGGTAAAGCTGCTGAAAAAAGATGATGCAGCGATTCCGCTCATACAGATTGAATAAGGAATTGAACAAAAATCTTTTGCCACTATGACAAATCGAGAGAAAGAAATATGTATGCTGATTCTGCCCGGAAAGTGTAATAAAGAAATTACTTCAGAGCTTCATATTCCCCTCAGCACAGTGAAAACCCATGTTAATAATATCTTTAAAGCTCTTAATATTACCGGCAGAAAGCAACTGAAGGAGCGGCCTGATCAAAATAAAATATAAAATCCATCCTTTTATCAACCCTTTTTCATCCCTTTTCCACCTTTTTGAATCACTACAGGAGGAATAAATTTTAGGAATTCAATTTATAATTTATAAAAACCAGGAGCCTTAATGAAGAAAAAATCACTTTTCTTTTCTTGCTAATTAATTTCCGGTGTTTACTGTTTCCGCAAAGTGATTATTCACAAATGCTTTATTACAAGTGGTTCCCACCGTCAGTTTTAGAATAATTCAAGACAGCTGTTGTTCTTGGCGGATCTGAAGGGGGTTTGAGATACGGCGAGCAATGGGCAAAAATACTGAATAAAGAGGGTAATGGTGTTTTTGTTCTTGCTTATTTTGGTTCGCCGGGATTAGAACAGCAGTTAGAAGAAATACCTCCGGAGTACTTTATAAATGCGATTGACACATTAATGAGTTTTAAGGGTGTATCAGCAGATGAAATTTCCTTGATTGCCGTTTCCAAGGGTACAGAAGCAGCTCTGCTGCTGGCTCAGAAGAGAGATGTTATCAAAGTTATTATTCTCGATTCAGCATCCTGTTGTGTATACCGGTGTAGTAACAGAGAAAATTACAGCCCGGATAAATCTTCATGGGGTTACGCCGGTCAACCAATACTTTATAATATAATATGAATATTCAAATGGTGTTTATCCTTTGGTAAATCTTTATTCAGGGATACACTCTTTGAAAGATGATGATCCCGCCATGCTCATAACAGCAAACATCAGCTGTAAAATAATATTGTTTTCAGGAGGAAAAGATAATGTCTGGCTCTTTTCATATATGGCTTTAAGGTAAAAAAAAGAGGGTGATAAATGACCCCTGGAAAAGAATATTCAATTATTTGATTACCCTGATGCCGGTAATGGCTTTTAATGCCCTTTGAGGATGAAAAACAGAAATTGAAAATTCTTCACGGGATAAAATCAGCTCTTGCTTTTTAAGGAGGTTCTATTGAAGCTTTTGAAAAAGCAATGACATCAGGCTGAAGCGGTAAGATGTATCAAGTGTCATCTCAGGGAAGAGCGGGTTCAGATCACCCGCTGAATTTGGATATATCTCCGTGTCTTTTCTTACCACAACACATCTTCCTGATCTTGTCCACTTCTCTGCCTTATATTGAAACTCGCCTATCTATAACCCTTTCCTTACCGGCATCCGTTCTGCATCCCGTACAAGCAT
>CAYPMQ010000153.1:0-8280 GCA_964411625.1 uncultured Ignavibacteriaceae bacterium | reverse complement strand
AACTATTACTGTTACTTTAGGAAAATTCATAATCCTGCTGCCAGATGACCGTTTCCTCTTCCTGAAATTCCTCTGAAGTAATCACTCATTGCAAGCCTTGCAACCTTTGCAAACTTTTTATTTATAAAACTCCAGACCAGAATCTTACCTGAGATCACGAGGAGGAAGTAAATCACCGCGATATATTTCAAAATAAAATAATCAGTGTCATTTATAAGTCTGAGACGGTTTCGGGTGGAGTAATATAACTTAAAAGGGCTTTCCATCTCACCGAGGACTTTGTGATAAATCACCGCTTCAGGTACATAAAGGAGTTTGTATCCTTTTCTTGTTATCCTCGCGGAGAGTTCAATGTCATCAAGATACATAAAGTACGCTTCGTTTTCAAATCCGCACTTTATGAGATATTCTGTCCTGTAAAGGGTGAGACACCCCGTTATAAAGTCAACCTCTTTAGTCTTATTAATGGTTTTCAGTGACCTTGACCTGCCTTTATCTATGTGAACTGCAAGTCCTCTGTATCTAACCATCTTACCGCCGCCGAACCAGATCGTGTCTCGGTCATGTTCGGCTATTATAAGCCCGCCTGCAGCCGCGGCATTTTTGTTTTTCTCCATTTCTGACACCATGGCAGAAAGGAAGCCGGGTTCTGCAACCGTATCATTGTTGATAACCAGAATATAATCCGGATTATCTTCAACTGCTATCCCGAAACCGAAATTAATACCTCCCGTGTAACCCGAGTTCTCACCGGTACGGTAATGCCTGTATTCAGGATATTTTTCTTTCAGAATGCTGTAAGAATTGTCTGATGAACAGTTATCAATCACCAGGATGTCATAATTATCGTATGAAATATTCCTCAGTGATTCAATACACTCCGCTGTATCTTCTGCTCTGTTGTAATTAAGCAATATTATTGAGACCCGCGGGCTCAACAGTAAATTCTCCGCTAAATAAAAAATTCAAACTTTAAAGATAAAAATAATCTGATAATTTATCAGGAGTTAAAGTGCTGTCTTCTTTAACCGGGGTTAAATTTATATTATTTCAGAGGGGGAGGAAGCTGAGAGGGAATGAAAACCTCTTCAACCGAAATCTCAGGGACCCTTTGACCTGTTTTGTTAAGAATAAAAACCTTTTCGAGCTGCTCTTTCACAGCGAGCGGCCGGGTATCAGGGGTTCTGTAGGGTATATATCCATGTTTAAGCCTGTAATAACGTGCAAAGAGCCTGAACCAGAACATGAATTTCCACTTCTTTTTCCTGATTACGCTCTGCACGAGATGGCTGTCCTGGTCTGCTATTTTCTTTTCTGATCCGTAAACATCGGCAAACCACCAGAAGGGGGTGTATCCGCCGGCAGTGTAAATCCTGTAGGTATGATCCACATGTTCCCATGCATTATAGTAGAGTGGATCTATCAGCCCGACTTTCTCAAGTATATCTGAAGTAAAATAAGAAAACGCTCCGCCGATATGTTCATTTAATGAAAGCAGCGGCTCACCGTCATAGTACGCAATCCCCCTCGGCCTTGCTCCGCCTGATTCATTCAGGTTGAGAACACCGTGATAGCCGTAGTTCAGATGTTTAAGTCCTGTTTTTTCAGCAATTCTGATGTAATCTTCCGTGACACTCTTATCTGTTATCTTTATATCATCCTCAAGAATGAAGATGTGCCTGCATCCTCTGGAAAGCAGATATTTCATGGCGTCATTTTTTGAGCGGCCCACCCCTTTGCTGCGGGTATGCTGTATTACGTGACACTTTTTTGAAGAATATACCGATTCATCATACGGGTTTCCGTCACTCACCACAACAATTTCATCCGAGTCGGGAAGTGATTCAAGCAGGACGGAAAAAAAGTCCGGCCTGTTGTAAGTAACAATTCCGATTCCGGTTTTTTCAGGCATTGATTCCCCTTTCACTCAGCACCAGCGAATAGTTTTGTATAATCTTTGCATTAGGAAGCCGTTCAAAACCTTTTATTATTTTTTTTGCTGATTCTGTTCTGCCTTCGGTTTCCTCTTTAACAGCTCTCAGGAAATAGATTGTTTCGTATCCGAACTCTGAAGGATTTAAAACTTTCCATAAAACTGCGGCTGCCGGAGGGGAAATTTTCAGCGCATTCCTGTAAATAAATGAATAGATACCTTTAAGTTCCTTATCCGCACCCTTTCTGATCAGGAATAATGCATAATCGTATTTGACTCTGAATGCTTCCCGGAGCGTTGTTTCCCTGTTCTGAAATTCCTTATTATCATCGGCATCAGATCTGAAATACACTCCTGAAATACCTTTTGCTTTTTTCAGACTGTAGATTCTGCTGACATCACATACAAACCTGTAATCCCCGGTTACCTGAAAACTGTCGTCGAACATTATATTATGCTTATCATGTATTTCCTTGCGCCAGAGTGATTCAGAGCCGCACATGTAACCATCGAGCAGTCTGAGCGGGGTGAATTCTCTCAGCACCTTTAACGGGCGGTTATTTTTAAGAGCCTCAGCATAAGTCTCATTTTCAACAGACGAGACCAGCAGATCAGAATAAACCAGTCCTGAAGCAGGATCATTATCCAGAGCTGCTACCAGTTTTTCCAGAGCATCGGGGGCAAGGCGGTCATCGGCGTTAGCATTGGTGATGTATTTCCCTTTTGCCAGTTTTATACCTCTGTTCCATGCAGCATAAATTGATTCGGTGAAATCTGTTCTTACATAGACAATTCCCGGATGCAGAGGAATAAATTCATCAATTATCGCCTTTTCATTCTGAGGTGAATTGCTGTCAATTATGATAATTTCCAGCCGGTCAGAAATTGTCTGAGCCAGAAGATCCGCAAGTCTGCCTCTGATAAATTTTTCACCCTTAAAGAGGGAAATAACTGCTGAGACAAGAATGTCTTCCATCTAAGCCCCACCTTTCAGTCTGGCAATAAGCGGCTTTAATAAATCAAAATTCTGTCTGAATTCCCTGAAGAAGAGGATTAATACAATCAGTGAGCTAAGATTTGCCACCGATAGTGCGCTGAGAACATTATTATAGGAGAGAGTGAAAAATACAGCCAGAACAAAGAAAACTGCAATCAGTTTGCCGCCAAAAGCCCTGCTGAAATATTCTGAAAAACTGAAACCTGTGTTTTTCACCAGGTAAACAATGATTATAATATTACCCGTGATGATTGAAATGGTGTAACCTGCCAGGCCTGCATAACTGCCCCATAAAACTGCTGCAAGCCAGACGAAAAATGCGGCTGCTGCAAGGTTAATAAGTTGAATAAGAGCCAGCAGCTTTGCTTTGCCGAACCCCATAAGAGTCAGATAATAAGAAAATCCGAAGAGGTTAACTGCCTCTGTAAGTGACATCAGTATAAAAAGATTGAATGACTGAGGACTTTTATAAAAGTATTCAAATATCAGATAAAAGCCCGGAAGAAATACCGCATAAACCAAACCGCCGAAAACAACCCCTTTACCGGAAAGAGGTGCGCACTCATCTGTCAGAAATTGCTTTAGCTCCGTAAACGACTGGATTTTACCTGCTTTCGGGTATATGGTCCTGAATGCAGCAAAAAATAATCCTGATGACGCAACTGCAAATCTTCTGGCAATATCATAGTAACTGACATAGCTGACGGAGAGATTATTTCCTATGATATATTTCAGCACAGGATCTGTTGCGGTGCCTAGAATTGTTGCTCCCTGAACACTGATTGAAAATGAGAAAAGCTCTCTGAATTTTGAGTATCTGAAATACCCCGGTCTTATTTTAAGTTCCTTCCTGAGAGCTGATAATCTTTTAACAAGAATTAAAAGCTGAATAACTGCACTTAGAAGCAGAAAAATAGCCAGCCCGGTGAAATTATAACCCATCAGCCATGAAAATGCAGCGGCAGCCAGTGTGGAAAGACTGTAAATTATAGCAACTTTGCTGTAAGAAATAAAGTAACCAAGCCCCTCATAAACTGCTCTGAAAAATGCAGAAATGTAGTTTACGTAAAAAAACGCTGCAAGAATCAGATGTGCAAAAAGTGTATCTTTATAAATGGCAGGATACACCAGATTAGGGTTATCAAGATAGTAAAACTTACCCACGGCAATTGCGAGAGCAAGGATAATGAATCCGAAAAGAGAATAAAAGATAAACCCTGTTGAACATACGATGTTAAGTTCGCTGTTCTGATCCGAGTGACGTGAAATATACCTTATGAGAGCCAAACCAAATCCGAGATCAACCACATTACTGAGACCCCAAATTGATGTTATCAACACCCATACGCCAAAAAGATCTGCTCCGAAGTTAAGCAGATTAAATTTCAGTGAAAGAAGCGACCCTGCGAGGGTTATCACATAATGAACTGCTAACCAGAGGTTATTTTTTCTCTCACTCACCGGCTGACCTGATTCCTGATTTAAGCAGTTTATCAATTCCGCTGAAAACTCCCATAAGAACGCCCCACATAAGAATCATACGTCCCCAGAACCAGGCATCGGTGAAAAAGAGTGAGATTATTATATAAATCAGAACCCAGAAACTGACAAATGCCGGAAGAAAATATTCTGTGTTTTCAGAGGCTTTCAGAATTTTTCCTGCCCTTTTGAAAATCATAACAAGGAAGATTATGAGTCCCGTAAAACCGATAATTCCTGCCTCCACAAGAATAGAATAGTAGCCATGGTGAAGAGTAAGGTCTTTAACAAATTTTTTATAGAGGAGATCAGGAAGCTGATTATAAGGTTCTGAAGCAAATGAAAATGAGTAAATACCTATGCCGGCAATGGGGTGCTGAATAAATCCGTTAAATCCTGTGTACCAGATGAAATACCTTGTAACAAAGGAGTTCTGAATCTCACCTGCTTCAATTGCCTCTTTTGTAAGCTCCTGAGTGCTTTCAAGTCTGAAAAATTCCTTACCGTAAAAGCTGATGAGAAAACTTCCCAGAAGTACTATAAACACAGTTGCCGCAATGCCCGCCCTCAGAAGTTTGGTTTTTTCAATTTTCAGGTAGCCTGATCTTATGATTATATGGAAAAACGAACTGAAAAGCACAATCCCGATATTAATCCAGACATTTCGTGTTTTGGTGTAAAAACTTGCCAGGATCAGTATAAAAAGAATAGATGCATAAAGCCATCTCTTATCTTTTTGTGCGGTGAGCATTACAATAAAAACTATCACAATAGCGATGCCGAGTATATCCACAAAAGTGATGCCGGCAATACCAAAAACTCTTTTCCCTGTTGTCACTCCCTGAAAAATCAGATAAAGTGAATTCAGAAGGGTTAGACCAACGTATGTGACCGCAACAAAAGTTATTTCCTTATTACTTTTAATCCACATATTGAAAAGAAGTATAAGAGCAAGAAGTGCCCCGATATGAAGCATGCTCACGGCACTCTCAAACGGAACGGGTGTGTTCACAAACGACGGCAGAAGAAAAAGTACAAACAGAATGACAGGGAACGTGAAAACAGATCTGAAATCAGAATATGACAACCTGCTGTTAGTTATAAAAAAGGAGAGAAACAGATATGGTATAACAAAATGCGCGAGAGCAAACAGAGGCCATGGATAAAGATTGGTTAACCATGTGGCTAAAAACAGAAATAACGCCAGCCTGAAATTCAGAAAGCCCGCAAAAATAACGGGGATGCTTATCAGAATCAGTCTGATGGTGGTTTTATCCCCAAAAATATTCAGGAAATAAGTCAGCGGAAAAACACTCGCAGCAGCAATTAAAATGTACAGGAGGTTTTTATAATCGAAACTCCGTGCCTGGTTCTCCACAGGTCAGACTTGCTTCTCTTTCAGTGAAAAAATATTTCTGAACAGATATTTAATCTTGGGGTCGGTTGTATTTTTAAGTAAATACTCCAGAATCAGAAGAAATGAAACCATACCAACCGCAAATACTGAAATAAGAATAGTATAAATCATCCTCGGGGGATATACCTTTTTATCTGAAGGCAGAGCTTTATCAATAGTGAGAATTACAGGAGTATCCCTCTGCTCATCATATTTTGCCTGCTCATACAGAGGGAGCAGGAATTCCATCATTTCAGAATTGACCTTTACATCACGGTAATGTCTGAAGAAATCGATTGCCTTTGCAGGGAGAGTTCCCATGGAAATCAGTACTGAACTGTTCTCACGGCCAGCCTTTATATCATCCACCTTCTTTTTGAGTGCATCAACTGAAGCTCTGAGGTTTTTTACTGCAGGCACATCATTGGTCCCCATAGCCTGTTCCAGGGTCTCAAGTTCGACCTGCTTGCGTGCCAGCTCAACTTCAAGGTTTGAAAGAGCTTCAATTGTAGCCTTAACCTGCTGTTCGGCTTCAAAAACTCCGTTTGTCTGCTGGAATTTCAGCATCTTATCTTCTGCCGTTTTAAGGTCAAGAAGAACTTCATTATATCGCTTTTCGATAAAATTGCGGTTATCCTTTGCCTTTTTAACGTTTATATCATAGACCTTCCGGTTCAGAATATCAACTATGAAATTGGCCATTTGTGCGGCTTTTTCAGGATTCTTGTTACGCACAGTTACTGAAAGAGAGAGATCGTCTTCATTCACAACCCCTATATCTTCCCCCATTCTCTTGAGAACGTCAGAAAAATACTTTTCCTCATATTCTTTCCGCATATCAAACTTATCAATCACTGAGGTCAGAGTGCTGCGGCTGTAAATTATAGTTAAATAGAGATCAAGACTGCTGCTTCCCCCGCCAAGACTTGCAAGCCCTCCTATCGGTAATCCCGAGAGGTTCTTGAGAAGCGATGACATTCCTGCGGCACCCTTGCCCGCATCATACGGCACCACAACTGCAGTGGATTCAAATTCTTCATCGATAAAAAAGTAGATTGAAAGGTAACTTAAAACCGCAGTGATAAAACCGACTGCAAGAAGCAGATATTTTTTCTTGATTAAGATAACCACCAGGTCAAGCAGATCAATTTTCTTTTCTTCTGACATTATAAAAACTTTATTTAGTTAAGAATCGTGTTTAATGCTTCGGCAACATCGTTTACATCGCCGTCAGTTAATTTTGCCGAAAACGGAATAGAAAGTGTACGTTCCGAAATAAATTCGGCATTCGGGAAATCCCCCGGTTTATAACCGAAAGTCTGTTTATAATAGGGATGATTATGAAGCGCTATATAATGCACTCCCGTACCGATATTTTGTTTGTGAAGAGCCGTAATCAGCTCATCCCTTGTAACCTTTGTTTTTGAAGTATCCACAAGAACAATGAAAAGATGAAGACCATGACGAGTACCTTCTTCCGCTTCGGAAGGGAGAATCAGCGGCAGATGTTCTAATTTTTCATGATAAGCCTTCCAGATTTCCTGCCTTCTTTTATAAAGTCTTTCAATTTTATGAAGCTGATGAATTCCCAGCGAAGCCTGCAGATCAGTCATGTTATATTTAAAACCGGGGAAAACAACCTCATAATGTTTATACCCGTCATCAGAAAATCTTTTCCACGCATCTTTAGACATGCCATGCAGGGCGTAAATTTTTATCCGGCCGGCAATTTCCTCATCATTGGTTGTTATCATACCGCCTTCAGCAGTTGTTATATTTTTAGTGACATAAAAACTGTAGCTGGCAAGATGATTATAAGTTCCGATCTTTTTACCGTGATACTCGGTTTCCAGCGCATGAGCCGTATCCTGTATCAGATAGAGGTTGTGTTCCATTGCGATTGATTCAAGCTCATCGAGTCTGCAAGCCCTTCCGGCAAAATGCACAGGAATAATGGCTTTTGTTCTCGCAGTTATTTTTCTTCTTACATCCTCAGGATCTATAGTCATTGATACCGGATCAACATCAACAAAAACGGGAGTAGCTCCTGAGTGGATAACCGCGTTTGCAGTAGCAGCAAATGTGAGAACAGGTACAATAACCTCATCACCGGGCCCTATGCCCAGGGCAATAACAGAAAGATGAAGTCCTGCGGTGCATGAAGCAACAGCAACAGCATATTTCGCACCTGTATATTCCCTGAATTCTTCTTCAAACCGGGCAACTTTAGGACCGGTCCCTATCCAGCCTGATTTAAGAGTTTTCACCACCTCGTCAATTTCTTCATCTTCGATAACCGGGCTGCCAAAAACAAGATATGAGGATCTCATATTCTCCGTATTTAATAGATAAAAATATTTAAACCATTAAGATAAAAATTAACAGGCATATTTTCAGCGTAAAAAGAGGAACTGTGTAATAACGAATTGCATCATAAAAAAGGTTACCGAAAGGAAAAATAAAAAAGTTCGCTGC
>CAYPMQ010000152.1:0-8282 GCA_964411625.1 uncultured Ignavibacteriaceae bacterium | reverse complement strand
CTGCAAAAGTGCTTTCACCTTCAGCTATTGTCAGAGAATTATTATTATCAGACCAATTAAATAAAAGATGAACATGGATGACCTGAAACTTAAAATATTACTTGTTGAAGACAGTGCCGTTGCAGCACGTTTAGTGCAGGAGGCTGTGATTGCAGGAATGGGGCCTGATTTCGGGACGATTGACAGAAGCGCTGATCTTGCTTCAGCAGTATCAATTATTGAAAAGAGTAACTTTGACGTCATTCTCCTTGATCTCGGACTTCCCGACAGCTTTGGTATTGAGACTTTCAGGAAAATTTATGAAAAATCACGCATGATGCCGATAGTCGTCTTTACAGGAAATGATGACAAGCAGCTTGCCCTTCAGGCGGTTCGTGAAGGCGCACAGGATTATCTGGTGAAGGGCATGGTTTCAGGGGCGCTGCTCAGCCGTACCATCGGTTATGCAATTGAAAGAGGGAAAATTAAGAACGAACTCCTGAATGTACAGCAGCAGCTAATGAAACGTTCACAGGAACTTGAGCTTCTGAATGCAACAAAAGATAAATTTTTCTCAATTATTGCTCATGATTTGAAAAATCCTTTCTACAGTATCATTGGGCTGGCTGATATTGTTATTAATGATTATAAAGAGCTTAATGATGAAGAAAAGCTTTCGTATATCCAGTCAGTGAGAAATACTGCCCAGTACTCATTTGAACTCCTTTCAAACCTCCTGGAATGGGCAAACATGCAGACGGGAAGACTTAAATTTAATCCCGCTAAATTTGATTTCTCTCTCGCGGCAAATAAAAGCTATAACCTGATGAAAAGCACCGCCGCAAAGAAAAATATATCTCTTGCCCTGGCGGTTGAAGATGACATTAATATTTATGCCGATGAGAATATGATTAATACCGTGCTCCGTAACCTGGTAACCAATGCAATCAAGTTTACTTATGAGGGCGGGAACATAACCGTTAAGGCGGAGAAAGACGGCGGCAAGGCTCTTGTCTCCATAATCGATAACGGTATAGGAATGACCGATAAAGTTAAAGAAAAGATTTTCAGAATAGATGTCAGCAGCTCAACTAAAGGAACGGCTAATGAACGCGGTACCGGTCTGGGGTTGATACTCTGCAAGGAGTTTATTGAGGAAAACGGAGGAAAAATCTGGTTTGAATCTGAACCCGGTAAAGGCACTACTTTCTTTTTTACTGTTCCCCTTTCTCTTGTGTAAAACGGAAACCCCGGCCTGATTGTATGTTGTATGACTGCTGATTACGGGTGCGGGCGCTGGTGTGTCAGAACTGATCTGCAAATATTATCAGTAACACCCCCGTCAGCATCAGTATTGCTGCAGTAAGTCTGCTCAGGATATTTTTATCACCGAATATAAAATATCCGAAACCTACGCTGAAAAGCCCTGCAAGTCTTTTTAAAGCAACTACATAAGCAACATAAGTCAGGGCAAGTGCCATAAAATGAAGAATCCAGCTTGTTGTTGTGAAGAACCCTACCATAAATAAATTTCCGAACGACTTTTTCACGGGCCCTAAGTCAAACTTTTTCTTATACACTATGTAAATTGTTGTCATGATTGCTATGTAAGTATTCATCATCATAATGTACTGCCAGATTGAAGCATTCCTTATTGCAATCTTATCAAAATTAGCCGATATGCTCCATAGAAACGCTACATAGAGCATATACCTTGTCCCCTTATTTATCACCAGTGACTTAAAAGGCGCAAGAAAATTACCGTTCACCTTTTTGATATTGAGCATATAAGATCCCACTACAATAAAGAGTATCCCTGCAATAGCGGGTGCCGTAGGGTACTCCCCTGCAATCAGAGGTGAGGTTAATATCATAAACAATGGTGTGAACGCAGTCATGGGTACTACCTCGGATATATCACCCAGTGAGATCGATTTATGATAAAAAAACACTGTAATCAGGTTGATATTACCCGATACGGCAAAGGCGGTCAAGAAGGCTGTATTAAACTTAAAATCAATGAAAAATATCAGAGGGGAGAAGAAGATCATGGGTACCAGGTTATTAAACCAGCTTACATACTCCCAATCAATCTTACTTGATGCTTTCTTGCTGAAAACCCCCTTGAGAGATTCAGAAAGAGGATTAAGAAGAGCATACACAGACCACATATCAGAGAAGGTCCAGCAGAAGGAAATTATTATGATTGTAACGCTTTTCGCCTTCGGTGGTTTTCTCTTTAAAACCGCAGATCTCAAGAAGCGGGCAGTTCGGGCAGTCAGGCTTCTGCGGCTTGCAGAACTCCCTTCCCAGGAGTATCAGATTAGTATGGAAGGCATGCGCCTGCCCATCGGGAATGAAAGGTCTTATTTCATGAAAAGTCTTATCAGGAGCAGAAGTTTTAACCACACCGGTGCGGTTCATAGTTCTGTGCACGTGTGTATCAACGGGGCAGATATTCCGGTCAAGAGAGAAAAGCAGAACGCATGAAGTTGTTTTGAGACCAACCCCCTTGTAACGGGTAAGCTCGGTGATTATCTCATCATCGTTCATCTCTCTGATATAATTCAGATCGGCACTCCCCTTCTTTGCTACAATATCTTTCAGTGCCTCTTTTATCGCGTTCGATTTCTGTCCACCCAGCCCCGCAATTCTTATGTGCTCTTCAATTTCAGAGGCTTCAAGTTCTGCAACCTCATCCCACGAAGAATAATTTTCCTTCAGATTAAGATATGCTTTCCACGAATTTCGGTCGTTAGTATTCTGGGAAAGGATTGTGCCTATCAGAGCATCAAGCGGGTCTGCCCTCTCCTCTTTTCTGGGGGGAATACCGTAATGCTCAATGAGCCTCTCATTAATTTTCTTAACTAATTCTCTGCGTCTCTTTTTACTGATCTTCAAACGGGATTTTCCTCACCTGAGGCCTGTGGCAATTAATTTAAAACCAAGTGTAAATATAACATTATACACCCATTTATTCCTCCCTGCCCGCCGTAAGAAAGGCGTATCAATTCATCTATGCGGCTACGTACAAAGATCAACTCACAACAAGCAACGAATTCTTTTTTTCCTTATTTTATACCATTACATAAATATATTTTCCATAATCTTATCTTAAGGAGCAGTAAATGGCATTAATGGTTAGCATCTCCGGTATTCGTGGTGTTGTAGGAGACGGACTCGACCCTCAGGTGCTTGTTAACTTTACAAACGCATACGCAGAATTTATAAAATCAGGAAAAGTTGTTATCGGAAGAGACTCCAGAATTACCGGTGAAATGGTTAAATCGATTACCGCCGGCGTGCTTATGGCTAAAGGAATCGATGTTATTGATATCGGTATCTGCCCAACCCCCACGGTTCAGTACATGGTGAAAACACTTGGTGCAAAAGGCGGAATTGCAATATCTGCTTCACACAACCCCAACGAATGGAACGCCCTGAAACTCCTCAATGAGACGGGTCAGTTCATGTCGCCTGCAGAGCACAACGAGATGAAAAAATTTCTTGGTATGACCGCCCCTCAGTATAAATCATGGGATAAGATCGGCACTTATTCTTACTACTCCGAGGGGATCAGAATCCATAAAAACGATGCCCTTAATATGAAATGGATTGACAAGGATAAAATCAGGGCTAGAAAATTCAGAGTTGTGGCTGACTGCGTTAACGGCGCGGGGCTCTACGTCATTCCCGAACTCCTCAGAGACCTGGGCTGTGAAGTGATTGAAATGAACTGCGAAAAAACAGGTATTTTTCCCCGCCTTCCCGAACCTCTGCCTGAAAATCTTACCGAAACCATGAAAGCCGTTGTTGAACATAGAGCCGATCTCGGTGTTGTGGTTGATCCTGATGCAGACCGTCTTGTGCTTATCACTGACAAGGGTGAACCATTCAGCGAGGAAAACACTATTACGCAGGCAGTGAGATGGGTTCTCTCCAAAAATCCGGGAACGGTAACCGTAAACCTCTCCACAACAAGAGCAGTTGAAGATGTGGCTGCATCATTCGGCTGCAAAGTTGAAAGATCACCCGTGGGAGAAGCAAACGTGGTTGATATGATGAAGATTAACGGATCAGTAATAGGCGGTGAAGGAAGCGGCGGAGTTATCTATCCCGCACTCCATTACGGACGTGATTCTCTTGTTGGAGTTATCATTGCACTCCAGCATCTGGTTGAATTCGGCGGAAGCCTGAGCAGCCTTAAGGAAGCCCTCCCTCAGTACTCAATTGCCAAGATGAAGATCGATCTTACCACAAAATCACCCGATGAAGTTATCTCTTATCTGGCTGAGAAATATAAAAATGAAAGAATTTCCACCGACGATGGTCTCAGAATAGATTTCCCCGAATACTGGGTTCACCTCAGGAAATCAAACACAGAACCGATCATAAGGGTTATTGCAGAAGCTCACTCAATGGATGAAGCAAAATCTGTCTGCGATAAATTCTTTGCCGAAATAAAATCACTCCTTTAATTTAAAGCGGGGCGGGTCCTTTCCGGATCTGTCCCTGCTTTCTTCTATCTCCTGCCTGAATCCGGCCCGGGCTAAAATATAAATTCAGCATAATCTTCATAATCATAAGAATCAGACTTCAGACATGGAAAAGACATCCAAAACCAGCGGTGGTAACCTTCAAGGTTCTGCCGGAATTCATCCTGCACATAATGATTTCCAAAGCGCTGAGTTAAGGAACCTTGAAGGTTTTATCTTGTGCCTTCGGTGGTCGGGAATTGCAGCATAAGCCGGGACGGTACCGGGGCATTCCTGAGCTGTAAAAGAAATATTCATGAAACAGGATCAGTCCGCCACCGGAGGGAGAGGAAGCAAGATCAGCAAACAGAAGAATTAACTTGTTGTTAAGAGTGCTGATATATCAGAAAAGATGATTTCTAATCCCTTTCAGGGATTTACGTCTGCAGTCTGTTTGCCATAGATCAGGGATCCCGTAATTCTGTTAGCATTGAAGATCCGCCCAATAAAACCAAACGAATTCAACGGCAACAGATAAAATCAGTCTGACTTGTTTATATACAATAAGTTAACTGATCTATTTCCGTCGGGTTTAACCGACGGATAAAAATCCCGATGCCAATCCGGTTTCAGCCGAATTAAGACAATGTGGCCGGAGTTGCCGGTCCGAATTAAAACATTAATTAAGCATAATCAATCTAAACAGAAGAGCCACAGTTCATTCAGCAGGCAACAATAACAGATTCACACCGGATGGAGTATCGGGGGTAAAAAATGTCAGGTAAGTTTAACCCGCTTTTATCCTTTTTTTAAGGAAGGCTCTCAGAGCAACATCAAACGGCTGGGCTGTATTGATAAGATTATAATCAATACCATACTTCAGACACTCTCTCTTCATCTTTTCAAGGAACGAATCAAAAGAATCCTTGTAAGCCTTTCTTATCTGATACGGGAGCGTCGTAATTTCCTCACCCGTCTCCATATCCCTGAATATGGCATCACGGTCAAAAGTGAATCCAAGCTCTGCAGGATCAAGCACCTGAAACACGATCACCTCGTTTTTAGTGAAAGTGAATTTCCTCAGCGCGGAGATCAGCTTTTCGGGGTCTTCAAAAAAATCTGAAATAATTACGACAAGTCCTCGCTTTCTCATCCTTTCAGCTATGGATGAAAGTGCGCTGCTTGTATCTGTTCCTTTTTCGGGAGAGGTGTTTAATAATGTTGATAAAATTTCATTGAGAAAGATTTTTGAGACTCCGGGGGGCAGATATGAATTAATACCTTCATCATAAGTTACAAGGCCCACCGCATCTTTCTGATTAACCATAAAAAGACTCAATGATGCAGCAAGCATTTTCCCGTATTCATGTTTTGTAACGCTGCCACTGTTTATAAACGACATCGACTTGCTCGAGTCAAGCAGTATATGACATCTGAGATTGGTTTCCTCCTCATACTGCTTCACATAGTACCTGTCCGTTTTACCGTATATTTTCCAGTCAATATCCTTCAGCGAGTCCCCCTGCATATACTGTCGGTACTGGCTGAACTCAATACTGAAACCGTGATAAGGACTCTTATGAAGACCTAATAAAAATCCTTCAACAATATACCTGGCTCTCATTTCCAGAGAGCCTATCCGGGATATTACTGAAGGATCTAAATATCTGTAGTAATCTTTTGGGGAGAGTTTCTCCAACTACTTCCCTTCGGTTTTCTTTTTCAGAATTTCCTCGGCAGAAAGCCCCATGTTATCCAGTTCATCCTGTGCTGCATTTTTAAGATCGCTGTTGGGATATTTTGAGAGGAATGCCTTAAAAAGCGAAGTAGCCTGCTCATAATCCTTCTTTTCATTGGCTATAATATAAGCGACCATAAACCTTGCCTGCTCTGCATCCTTATTATCAGGATATTTCTCATAAACTTTCTGATATGAAGCTATTGCCTTATCAAATTGTTTAAGAGGATCAGTTGACTGTGAAGCCATTCCCTGGTAAATCTGAGCGGCATTAATAAGCGCCTTGGCTGCCATTTCGCTTTCAGGGAAGTCTTTTGCGAACTGCTCAAATGCAACAAGTGCCTCATTCACTTTATTATCCTTAAGCAGTTTTTCCGCTTCCGAAAATGACTCTTTATCTGATTTACCGCAGCCGGTAAATATTAATACCGCAAATATCACCGCAAGGCTCCGTTGTATTAAAACTGAACTCACCCTCATTTTTTCCTTCTGTTGAGTATTATCTGTTAATAAAAAAAATTAAATAACATACTACTTAGATAATAATTTGCGGCTTGGAAAAAAAGGATATTTTTTATATTATAATTTTGGATAATTTCTGTTTAATCCGTTTTCGCTGGCATCCGTTTGCTCACCTCTTTTTCTCTGCAGAGTGCTTTTTAGCATATTTATTACAAAAAGTGATGCATGACAGGCCCTTGATTCCTGTAATTCATTTAATTTCGTTCCTTAATTTTAATTATTTCCGTAGTTTAATCTTTTCATACACATTCTCCGGAATGCCGTGTAATCTTTTTTCGCCTTTTTAATCATTAAATCTTGTTTATCATGAATGCAATGTTAGAAGTTGCCGGTTCAAGCATAATCGGGGGAATGATCGTCTTAATGATTCTGCAGACAAATATCACTATTACAAACAGTGTATATTACCACACGCTAAATACTGCTAATCAAATCAACCTTACAACTATTGCCCAAGTTATAGATAATGATATCAAAAATGCCGGTTATCGTGTCACAGACAGTATCAAAATTTACTCAACCGACAGCACTAACCTTTGTATAAGACATGATATTGATGATAACGGAGTTGTTGACTCAGTAAGATACGCTGCCTTTCCGGGGAGAGATTCTGATATCCTTACCCTTAAGCGTATTGTTAACGGTAACACTTCGGCAGCAACCGAGTTCCCGGTCACTGATTTCGTTGTCAGATATTATGATTCAAACGGCAGACCAACTACTTTCAGATCAACGGTAAGACTCGTCAAAGTTGCCTTCACGACAATCACTGAACAGGTTGAATTTGCCGAAGGCACCCTTAAAACACAGGCTATGAGCGGTGCAAACGGCGGTCAGTATGTAACTAACCCCTCATTACTCAGATACCCTCTTTCGGGAGTTACCTATGTCGAATTACCTGCGGGAGGAACCCGGAGCCCCGCTAATATCGAGGGCACGGGAATTCTGATTGTGCACAACGCTGCGCAGAATGCAGTTATCAGAAACATAAATTTCGGCACTTTCAAGGGACTACTCATGGCTGATGATATTGATAAAATTCATAATACTATAATCGGTGCCGTGATAGGGCTTTCACCATTCCCGCCCTCAGGTAATTGTATAGGAAACGGCTCCGGTAATGTATTATATTCATCGCAGGTGTTAACTTCAACAACCTCCAAAGTTTCCGGAACGGGCGGCACGGCAAATGTTCTTGCATGGAAGGAATGAGTCAGGAATTGTAATCATATGATGGGTTAAAGATTATCTGCTTACTTCCGAGAACTAAATTATATTCACTTTAATTTCTGCTGATACTCATAAAATTTTTCTCTTCAAGGCTTATAAAATACTCTCTAATATGATGAGGTTTTCAGGAAATCACTATCTATTCGCAAGACAGAACCTGTTTGCAGATCCCGTGTGAGTTATTATCAGCGCGTTATTTACGTACGCATTGATTAGTGTATTCCGCATTTGGCTATCGGTTTGTCAATAAGTCACTGCTGATTAATAACAGACTGAATTAATAATAAGTACTATCCGTCTCTTTTATTTAAGTGATACGGATATCATAAAGTATTCCT
>CAYPMQ010000151.1:0-8311 GCA_964411625.1 uncultured Ignavibacteriaceae bacterium | reverse complement strand
ATCTTTAATTTTGCACGCCCTGATATTCATGGGTTTCCACTTTATTAAGATGGATCCCGTGTTGAGGCAGAAGGAATTTGTAGAGATCACTTTTGAAGGGGGTGGAAATGACGGTGAAAAACAGGGTGAGCTGCTACCTGAGGAGAGAAGGAATCCGAGAGATGTTAATGTTCCCGAGGCTGATCAGGGTTCGGATAATAATGTAAAACAGGCTGAAAAAGCGGATAAGGATAACGAAGCTAAAACAACTAAAAAACCTGTCGGAAAACCCGGCAAAAATAATAAAGGTTCAACCGGTTCCGGATTTTCAATACTAGACTGGGGTGGAAAAAACGGCCGCAGGATCCTGAGCTATTACATCCCTCCTTATCCTGACGGAGTTAACAAAGAGGCTGATATTAAAGTCAGATTTTCAATCCTTCCCGATGGCACGGTATCAAAGGCGATACCCATGGTAAAGATTGATCCAACTCTGGAATCTGTTGCCGTGAATGCCCTGAAAAAATGGCGTTTTGAGCCACTTGATGATGGAGTTACATTTATTCAGGAGGTTCAGATTGTCTTTCCTTTCAGGCTTAAATAGACTAAGATATAATATTACAGTTTGTATTCTGAGGTCTATGTTGTGATCCCTTTTATGTCCCGAGTTTGTTTTTCACTACTTGTTACTTCCCGATATTTATTAGTTGCAGCAGTGCCTGAATTTTACGAGAGGTTTCCTAAACTCTCCGGGATTTAATTTTTTGGGAGAACATGATAGATGAATTCTTTATTTGTCATATCGATTAACTTTCTTAAATTTCTTTACTACTTAATTTTACAGTTTCTTAATCAAGATCACAGGATAAAATTAAATGCTCAACTCCGTTAGTAAAGTGCTTATTCTTGCTCCGCATACAGATGACGGTGAATTCGGTTGCGGCGCAACAATAAACAAGCTTGTTAAGCAGGGTAAGGAAGTTTATTATGCTGCCTTTTCACTGGCTGAAGAATCCGTTCCCGAGCCCTGGCCCAAAAATATCCTTGAAGTGGAAGTAAAAAAAGCCACAAAAGTTATGGGTATAAAGCCTGATAACCTGCTGATTTACAGATACAGAGTCAGGAGATTTGCCACTCACCGGCAGGAAATACTTGAAGACCTGGTTAAGATCAATCGTGAAATAGCTCCCGACCTGATTTTCATGCCAAGCCTCCATGACCTCCATCAGGACCATACCACTGTTGCTCATGAAGGATTAAGAGCATTTAAGAACAAATCAATTTTAAGCTATGAACTACCATGGAACAATCTGAATTTCACCACACAGTGTTTTGTTGAACTTGATGAAGAACATCTGCAGGTTAAAGTTGAAGCACTTAAGTGTTATGAATCACAGGCGGGCAGAAATTATTCATCTGAAGAGTTTATAAGAGGGCTTGCCATTACCAGAGGAACACAGATCGGGAAAAAATATGCCGAGGTTTTTGAAGTAATCAGGTGGATAATCTGATTCTTTATGAAACAAATAGTCAGAAACGTAAAAATTATCGGCACGGGTTCTTATACCCCTGAAACAGTTTATACAAATGAATACCTTGAGACAATAATCGAGACTAATTCCGAATGGATCTTTGAAAACCTCGGAATAAAAGAGAGAAGGGTGGCAGCAGCAGACGAAACAACAAGCGATCTTGCCGCAAAGGCAGGTCTGAAAGCCGTGGCATCTGCAGGCCTCTCTGTTGATGATATTGATCTGATAATTGTAGCAACCTCCACACCCGACCGTTTAGCCCCTTCAACCGCATGTATTGTTCAGGATAAAATGAAGGCATATAACGCTGTTTGTTTTGATCTTGCTGCGGTATGCTCGGGATTCCTCTTTGCAATGTCAACTGCTTCGCAGTTTATTGCTTCCGGAGTTTATGACAATGTTCTCGTTATCGGGGCAGACACTTTTTCAAGGATAACAGACTGGACACGCCGGGATGCCGTATTTTTTGGCGACGGAGCAGGTGCTGCGGTTTTAAGTCATTCAAATATTAATTCAGGTTTCCTGGCTTTCAGACTTTTTTCTGACGGCAGGGGAAAATGGAATTTTACGATTCCGGGCGGTGGTTCTGAAAACCCGATTTCAGAGGAATCCCTTGTCCGGAAACTCAGATACTTTATAATGAACGGCAGGGAAGTATATAATACAGGAACTCAGGTTCTGCCTCAGGCGATCAATCAGGTTCTGAGTGACTGCGGTCTGAGCGTTGACGATGTTGACTATATGATTCCTCATCAGCCAAGCATAAAGATTTTACAGAAAACAGCCGAAATAATTGGTCTGCCTTTTGAAAAGGTTAAAACCAACATGGATAAATATGCGAACACCTCAGGCGGTACCATACCCATTCTTCTTGATGAGGTTAACTCCGCCGGATTACTGACCCCCGGAAAACTCATACTTTTTGCAGCTGTGGGTTCAGGCTGGACCTGGGGTGCTTCACTTTATAAATGCGGATAAGGAGACTTAATGTATTTTATTACCGGAGCCTCAAGAGGCATTGGGAAATTATTGTTTAACCACTTCTCATCAAAAGGAGAGAAGGTGTTCGGGACATATCACAACTCCAGGGTTGATGATCTCTCTCACCTTACGGGAATTGATATAAGATCTTTTGATGAAGTTAACAACTGGATAACTCCCGTTCTGGAGGCAGAGAAACCTGAAAAAGTTGTTCTGATTAACTGCGCCGGAATTTCATACAACGCTTTTGCACATAAAGCAGATCTTGCCAGATGGGAGGAAGTTATATCGGTAAACCTGATTGGCTCATTTAACACTATAAGGGCGGTGCTTCCTTATATGCGTGAAATCAATCACGGAAGGATCATTAATTTTTCATCGGTTGTTGCTCAGAAAGGCATTGCAGGTACATCGGCATATTCCGCATCAAAGGCAGGGCTCTGGGGGCTGGCAAAATCGGTTGCGGTTGAAAATGCTTCGAAAGGAATAACGGTCAACAACATTAACCTCGGATATTTTAATATCGGGATGATTGAGCAGGTTCCTGAGGAATTTTTGAGCAAGATTGTTGCTCAGATACCGGTTGGTAAACTTGGTGATCCGGAGAATATTATACGTACCGTTGAATTTCTTGAAAATAGCCCGTACATTACAGGAACATCTGTTGATATGAACGGAGGTCTGTTTTGATGGAAACCTATACCGATGATAAAAAGAACATTTCAATAAAGGCCGCAAGCATTAAAATCGGCAAAAATGTTCAGTTCGGGAAAAATATAAGTGTTGCAATAAAAGGTGATTTTGAGATCGGGGATTTCAGCAGACTTGGTAACGACACCCAGATTCTTGGAAATAACGTCAGGTTTGGCGCACATCTTTTTAACTCATCGGGACTCAGAATAGGCGGTGGGGGAAGGCAGCATCCGGGCGCAAATTTTGAAATAGGCGACCGCTGTACCATACACAATAATTTTATTAACGTTTGTGAGCCTGTTAAAATAGGAAATGATGTTGGTCTCTCACCTGATACCTCAATACTTACTCACGGCTACTGGCTTTCAGTTCTCGAAGGATACCCCGCCTCATTTGCCGGCGTTAATATTGGTGACGGAGTGATAATCGGTTACAGAAGCCTTATTATGATGGGTGTTTCAATAGCCGATTACTGTGTTGTGGGTGCGCAGTCGGTGGTATCAAAATCGCTTAAGGAAAAAGGTATTTACGCAGGATCGCCCGCAAAGTTTATAAAAGAAATAGTGCCCCTCACCCCTGAACAAAGAGTCGAAAAACTCGGATACATAATTAATGAGTACTATAAGATAGCAGAATATCATAATATACATGATAAGGTGAAAATGGAATATCCCTGGGTTTATTTCAGAGATTTTGCTTTTAATGCAGAAACTTTTGAATACAAAGGTATTGAAGATGCTGAAACCGATGATCTGAGAGATTATTTCAGGAAATGGGGCATCAGGATTTATACCGAAAGAGGTTTCACTGCCAAATTCAGTTTCTGATCCTTAAAATATTGATAAAAAAAGAAGGCTGCTAATACGGCAGCCTTCTTTATTTTACTGAGGGGTAAACCAGTAAACCTTCCGCAGCATTTTCTTTTACTTGCTGAATGCCCTGTTTCTGATCATTAATTCGGAATCATAGGGTGCAGGATTGCCTCCGAGATATTTATTAAACCACTCCAGATGAGCATTATAATAGAGCGGCATTGACTTGATGTGTGAAGGCCAGTGCCCGTCATGATCAAAAATTATAATTCTTGAGGGAACACCCATTTTCTGCAGGTCTGTAAAGTAGTGCAGACTCTGGTTGTAGGAAACCCGGTAATCTCTTTCACCCGTAATGATGAGGGTGGGGGTGGAGAAATTCTTCACGTTTTTGGAAGGATTATGTTTCTGATAAAGATCTGAATTCCAGGGAGTGCCTTTCATATCATATTCCGGGAACCAGAGTTCTTCAGTGGTGCCGTAAAAAGTCGGCATGTCATATAACCCCATCATAGAAACAAAGCACTTGTACCTTTTTGTGATGCCCTGCAGCCAGTTCATCATAAAACCGCCGTATGACCATCCCATTGCACCAATTCTGTCTTTATCAACATAGGGAAGAGACTCAAGATAATCTGAAATCTTCATGATATCTTCCACAATCCTGCCTGTATAATCACCGGAGATAGCATGAGTAAATTCCTGACCGTAACCGGTTGATCCGTGGGGGTTGGGAATAACATAAATATATCCGTAACCCGCGTAGAGTTGATTATCACCTCTGTAAGCATCCATCCACTGACTCTGCGGCCCCCCGTGAATATTCAAAACGACGGGATACTTTTTTGAAGGATCAAAACCATGAGGCTTTACTATCATTGTATGAATTTTTTTACCTGCCGCACCTTCAACCCAGTGATGTTCAACGGGACGGAAGTCAACCTCGTCAAGAAGCTGTTTATTAACAAAAGTAAGCTGTGTTTCTTTACCTGCCGTGATATCAAGTGAGTAAATTTCAGCGGGGAGCTGATTCAGCCTGTATGTATAATAAATCTTTTTGCCATCCGGAGATAGGGTGAATGATCCTACGCATTTATCGGAAATGATCTTCTCATATTTGCGGGCAATTACATCAATTCTGTAAAGCGGTGTGTAACCTTTTTCTTCGGCGGTGAAATAGATATATTTTGAATCGGGTGACCATTGAATTTCATTGACCCAGTTATCGAAATCCTCCGTGATGATCTCACTTTTCAGATCCATAAGTGCATCCATGACGGCAATTCTGAAACGGTCTGACTCATAACCGGGAACAAGCTGCTTCCTGTATGCAAGGAACCGTCCGTCGGGAGAAATTACAGGAGTGCCATCCCAGGCTTTGTTATCCGCCGTCAGATTTTGCGGTTGGGGACCTGTTACCGGAGTGATCCAGATATCGGCATTTGTTGACGATTCGGGATTCGGGTCATGATTTGAAACATAGACGAGCTTTTCATCATCGTTAGTGAAATTAAATCCAACTCCGCCGCCGAGCATGAAAATCGGTGAGTCAAATTCGCCGGGAGTTAAATCCTTAATCGTTTTATCATTAAGATTCAGAATAAAGATGTGAGAGTAGAGGTCATCCCTGTATTCAGTCCAGTGTCTGAAGAGGAGTTTATCAGACATGTGCGCATGGATGGGTCCGTTAGTAAAGGATTCGTAATTAACCTTGTTACAATCGTTATCAGCGCCGCAATCAGGGTAAACTTTTGCAGTAAATGCAACCATTCTGCCGGTTCCGCTTAAAACGGGATCAGAAACACCCATATGAAAATCTGTAAGCTGAGCAGAAGAACCATCTGCAAGAGAGAACTCAAAAAGCTGATCTGCTCCACCTGCATTTTTAAGGTAATACAGTTTTTTGCCGTCTCTTGCCCAGAAGGGGTTATAAACGCTTTTTGAATCAGGGATCAGGCATTTTGCATCAGAACCGTCGCTGTTCATAAGCCAGATCTGTGTGAGGGCTTTACCCGAACCGAGATCATAAGAAGTGAGAGTGTATGCAATTTTATCACCCGCGGGTGAAAGCACCGGTCCGCCGATATTTTTCACCTGATAAATATCATCAAGAGTGAATGCCCTCTTCTGCGGAAAAGTTACAGTAACCGCAGAGAAAAGGACCAATAAAAAAAGCAATCTGATTTTTTTCATTACTGTTCCGTTTTAAGTTTTTGTTGAACATTAAAAATAGTAAAACCCTCTGAGTTAAGGAAACATGCAACAGATGTAATTGAAGATTGAACAAAAAATGATAGATTTAAAAACTCAAAAATCAGAAATCATTCAATTGAAAAAAGGACTTCCGGTAAGTTTATCAAATTCCGATATCTTATCTTAGCGCACGGTTTCTTTGCGGATAAGACCGGATATATACCTCTGCTTGAAAAAAATGAGAATCAGATTGTATTTTTACTCAGTACGGGGAGATTCGGGAAGTCACTTTTTCTCTCCACTCCTGAGGATTATTGCGGAGTTCATTTTAATGAAAAGATCGCTCTGCTTTTTGAAAAAACTATAGTTTCGAAAAACCCATTTCGCTCAGAAATAAATCCGGAGATGATTATTCCGAGTATTTTTGCGAGGTCGGATGCCCGGCTTGTCATCCCGGAATTACCGTGCGGGGAGGGTTATGCTGACCTGTGGTTTGAAAGGAGAGGATTTCATGACGGCAGGTACGGATTCCTTATTGAGTTTAAATATCTCAGAAAGGAAGATAAGGGTAAATTTGAAACAGTTAAACAGGAGGGGATAGCTCTGTTAACCCGTTATGCTCAATCCGATTATTTCAGAAACAGAAAGAATTATGGATCTGTACTGCTGATTCAGTATGATTAAAATAAAATTGAAACCATTTGAATCTGAGTTCCTGAAAATTCAATTCTTATGAATCTTTCAGTTTCAGAAAACATCTAAAAGAATAAAGATTATATTCAGAATATATTCATCAACTTAATAAGGAGAAAGATTGAAAGAAGCAGTAATCAGCATCAGCGGCATGAGCTGCATGCATTGCGTAAAAGCGGTAAAGATCGGGCTGGAAGAAGCCGGATTCAATGAATATAATGTTGAAATCGGTAAGGCTGAATTAAAGGTAAACGACAGCGGAGAGCTGGAAAAAGCTAAGGCTGCAATCGAAGAAGCCGGATATAAGGTTACATCAGTATCGGAAAAATAGCCGGAATGGAATTTAAGAGGATCACCGTACCCGTTGAGGGCATGACCTGTGCAGCATGTGTCAGCAGGGTTGAAAAAGTACTGACCAAAGTTGAAGGAGTGAAAAACGTATCCGTTAATCTGGGTACGGAAACAGCTTCATTTGATATTGATTCGGAAGTTTTCAGCAGGGAAACAGCCTCTGAGAAACTATCGAAATTCGGTTACCGAATTAAGTTCGCTGCTGATGAAAAAAAGGGGGAACAAGGGAATACAGTTATCAATCATAGCGATTACGATACCTCACTAAAAAATGATTTTATAGTTGCGCTGATTTTTACGATCCCGGTTTTTCTTCTGAACATGGGGATGATGTTCGATTTCTTCTATCAGATAATACCCCTCAATGCCGGGCAGGTTAACAAAATTCTGCTTATCCTTACCACCCCCGTTATATTTATCCCCGGAAAAAGATTTTTCTCCGTTTTCTTGAAAAACATAAAGCATTTCTCCGCCGATATGAATACCCTGGTAGCAATAGGCACAGGAGCTGCTTACATATACAGTCTGCTGCTTACTCTGTTCCCTGAGATTTTCCCTCACGGAGGGCACGCGGCACATGTTTACTATGATACCTCCGCGGTTATAATCACCCTGATCCTTATGGGGAAATTCCTTGAATACAGAGCGAGAAAAAAAACCTCCGACGAAATTAAAAAGCTGATTGAACTCACCCCGGCAACTGCCGAAGTACGCCGGGATGGTTCCGTTCTTACTATCAAAGCAGAGGAGCTCAGACAGGGAGATATTGTTATTGTTAAGCCGGGGGATAAGATTCCTGCTGATGGCATTATAACCGAGGGATTCACAACCGTGGATGAATCGATGCTGACCGGCGAAAGCATACCGGCGGAAAAAGTTACCGGAAGCCAGGTTACGGGCGGAACTCTCAATCTTAACGGCACGATAGAATTTACCGTGAACGCTGCCGGTGATAACTCCACACTGGGAAGGATTATTAAATATGTAAGAGAAGCGCAGTCATCAAAAGCTCCAATACAGGATCTTGCCGATAAAGTGGCGGCAGTATTTGTACCTGTTGTAATTGGGATTGCGGTA
>CAYPMQ010000150.1:6048-8336 GCA_964411625.1 uncultured Ignavibacteriaceae bacterium | reverse complement strand
GAGTAAGAGAATGCGTGGCAAATCATTCTTTCTGAGTCTCGTGACCGATTCACTTGCGGATCGTATTACCGAAGATTGCGGAATCTCAGGCGCGAACATTTTACTCAATGGGGGAGGGCATTTCATCATGCTTGTTCCGAACAACTCCGCTAATTCGGACTATCTGAAAAATTTTGAGAAAAAAATACAGAAGTGGTTTTATATTAATCTGAAAGGTGAGCTCAATGTGGTGTTTTCTGTTACTCCCATTGGCGAAAACCTCTTCAAATCTTTTCCTGCCTGGTATAACAATGTCACTTCTGAACTGGTAAAATCCAAAAGACAAAAAGGTGTTAATAATCTGACAGAAATTTTTGGATATGATCTTGACAGCCCGGATTTCAAAGAATTTGAATTTTATCTGAATGAGGAAGAGCAGAAAGAGTTCAAAAGCCTTGGTCCGCTTTACGAGAAAAATCTTTATAAGCTTGCCAAATTCTTTCAGGCGATAGGTAAAAATCTTCCGAATGCGGAGTATTTTTTAAGAATTTCAGGTACAGATGAGATGCTGGCAGAGCTTGGGAAGATATACAGAGGTGAAGTTTTCAGGATTCATCCGGCAGGTTATTCCTGGTATTTCGCGGAAGATGAAAATGAGCTGTTTAAGGCGATTGAAAAAATTAAAGTACTAAATCCGTCCGGGATTAAAATAATCAGGATTAATGATGCGGCTTTTATTCCGGATTTTACATCAGAAAAATTGTCACCTGCAGCATTGACCGGTGAAAAACTCAGCCTGAGCCTGGGATTCAGGTTCACAGGAAATTATGCCCCGAAAAAATCCTCGGGTGAGGTGATGGAATTTGAGGAGATGGCAAAGAGCTTCAGGTTTTATAAGAAACCTGCTGAATCTACGGGCAATGCAGATTCAGCCATCTGGAAGATGGAAAAATCAGCCTACCCTCTGCTGGGTTTTGTCAGGATGGATATTGATAATCTGGGTTCTGTTTTCAGTATCGGACTCGAGCGCGAAGAGCAAAATGAAAATATTAAAACACTTACCAGAGTTGTTAATCTCTCACGAGACTTTAATAACTTTTTTGGGGGTTATCTTAACAAAATTGCCGAGCGTTGGGATATGTATATCACATATTCAGGCGGCGATGACCTTTGTGCAGTTGGAAGCTGGGTCAACTGTATAAATTTTGCTGCTGATGTAAGATCTGAACTCAGAGAATTCACTTGTCACAACCCTAACATAACCATTTCGGGGGGAATATTCCTTTGCAAGCCAAACTTTCCCGCTGGTAAAGCTTCTGAAAAGGCAGGAGAGGCTGAAGATATGGCTAAAAAGAGATACAGGACCAAAGATTGTATCTCTGTGTTTAACAGGACTTTCAGATGGGACAAATTTGAAAAATTTTATGACTATGCACTTGAACTGGACACCATTATAAACTTCAACGAAACCGCATATGATATAATGTCGGTTTCAGGAATACCTGCCTTAGATTATAACAAATATTTCAGAATTGACGAAAAGAGTGAGATTAAAACCAGCCTTCTTCACTTCATTCTGACTCTTACCAATGATATGTTCACCGATATCAAGGGTGATGAGGGTGGTAAAATGATCAAGGTTGAAAAATTTAATATCTTATACAAACTTAAGTACCATCTTGCCAGAAGCCCGAGAAATATTACTGCGGAGAGAATTAAAAACCCCGGTACAGAGGGCAGGAAAAAAGTTGAATTGCTTTCAAAAATTCTCAATGATGCTGAAATGATAGATTATCTTGATAATTTCATCATTCCGGCAGCATACAACATTTATAAATATCGTTCATTTAAGAAAAACCAGGAGTAGTATATGTCACAGTACTTTCATGGAATAAACAGCCTGGCTGATATCAAGCCTCAGGACCTTGTAATTACATCGGAAAAGGTTGGGAAATCAATAACCGGAATAAAAACAAATCAGATCAGAAACGTTTATTCTTCAATTCTAGCACTAAGAACACAATATAAGATCAGTAAAAAATTTGATGATCGGTTGAAACTTGATTTGCAACTGATAAAACCAAAGTTAGCATATGCTTCAGGGAAACAAAATAACAAACCGGAGTTTAAGGAATACTATTCTTTTGTTAAGGATGCAATCGACCTCACAAAGTGTGAAAAAGGACTGGAAAATTTTTTCAGCCTGATGGAAGGTGTAGTTGCATATCATAAATTTTATGACGGTAAAGATAAATAAAGGAGATTTAAATCATGGCAGCCGAATTATTAGCCAATGTTATTATTAAAGG
>CAYPMQ010000150.1:4891-6038 GCA_964411625.1 uncultured Ignavibacteriaceae bacterium | reverse complement strand
ATTTTGTTAAAAATGCTGTAGATCTAACAAAAAGTGAGAAGGGTCTGAAGAATTTTTTCAGTTTAGTTGAGTGCATAGTTGCTTATCATAAGTTTCATGGCGGAAGAGAAAAATAATAAAAAAGGAGATTTAAATCATGGCAGCCGAATTATTAGCCAATGTTATTATTAAAGGAAAAATAGAAGTACTGACCGGCCTTCATATTGGCGGAAGCAAGGAAAAAATTGAGATAGGCGGTGTTGATTCACCCGTTATCAGGGATCCTTTTACCGATTATCCCTACATACCCGGTTCATCATTAAAGGGCAAAATGAGAATGCTCACGGAGTTTGCTCTGGGTAAAATCAGCAATGACGGTAAACCTTATGAGCCTAAAACAGATGAGACAAATGACGAGATCACAAGAATATTTGGTACATCCAAAAAAGGTGTGAAATCAGGTCCTACAAGGTTACTGGTCAGGGATGCATATCCTGATCAGAAGACCGTTGATATGTGGAAAAATCTGAATTCAGAACTGCAGTTCACTGAACTGAAACCGGAAAACACGATCGACAGACTGACTTCGGAAGCTAACCCCCGATTTATTGAAAGAGTTGTTAAAGGATCCTGCTTTAATTTTGAAGTGGTTTACAGTATCTATAAAATGGAGAGTGAAAAGGCAGACAGCCTGCCTGATCTGGATAATTTTTCCCATGTTGCGAATGCATTTAAATATCTGGAGCATTCGGGTCTCGGCGGAAATATTTCAAGAGGTTACGGCAGGATAAGGTTTACTTTTGCGGAACCTATGGTGATAACTAAAGACGAATATCTTTTCAATGGTGATAATTACAAAAAAAGTATAACTGAGCTTACTGATGATGAATATTCGCTTACCAGTGCTGATTTGGCCGAAAAACAATTAAAAATTGAGTAGTTTATGAAAATTGTTTATTTAGACCCAAAATCTCCTTTTAAGGATAAATTCAGGTCTGATTTTTTATGGGGCATTCTATGCTGGGGAATCCGTGAAGTTACTTCTGAGGAAATGCTTTACAAGTTTATAGCTTCTTACTCAGGTGATAATTTTGTCCGTCTCTCTTCGGCATTCCCTTACCGCAAAGGGAGTAACAGGCAGAAGTTCTTTCCAAAACCACTCTCACGT
>CAYPMQ010000150.1:0-4881 GCA_964411625.1 uncultured Ignavibacteriaceae bacterium | reverse complement strand
TTGATTTAAACAGGATTTTTGAAAACATGAGTCCTGCCCCGGGAAAATCAGTAAGGAAGGAATATCTTGGAAAACTGAAGAAATTCAAGAAGAATGCTTCACTCCTCGAAGAAAAGGTTTTTTTCAGGTTTCTTAACGGAGAGCTTAACGAAACGTCATTATTCCTTGATGAGAGTCTGTGGATTGACAGCAAATCTGCTGGCTTCATAGAACAGACCTTCAGTTTCAACACAATTGACCGCCTCACGAATGATACATCTACTGATACAGGCAATTTTTATGAGAAAGATTTTATGGTATCAAAAGAAGGAGGACTATTCTTTATTATTGACGGGCCAGATGATGGAATAAGTCTGATTGAATCAGCACTGAGGTTTTTCAATCATACGGGATTCGGGGGTGATTCAACAACCGGCAAGAATCTGTTCAGCATATCAGTGGAAGACTATGAAATTCCGGAAGTCTCAGACCCAAATGCATTCATTTCCTTAAGTCTCTACAGACCTGATGAAGCAGAGCTTGAGTCTTTTCAATCTGCAAAAGAGTTGCTATGGTATGAAACTGTTGCAAGAAAAGGGAAAGCCGGAGGCAATCTATTCAGAGTGGATAATTTCTGGAAAGATTCCCTGCTGATGTTTCGAGAAGGTTCAGTTTTTCCGCTTACAGGGAAAAAATTCTACGGAAAAAATACTGAAATGAAAAAATTCAGAGAAATAATGGGGCACACCCTAACGCATTACGGTATATCTTTTCACATTCCAATGAAGTTGAAGCATGAAATACAGGATTAAAACATTAAGTCCGGTTCATATCGGTTCCGGTAATAATCTGGAACCATTTGAATATGTAACTGAAAACAGTAAATTTTACAGAATAGATCAGAATAAACTATTCAGGTCAGCAGTAAAAAAGTATCCTGGCTTTGCAGAAAAATTTTCAGTTTGGATAGAAGAAAAAACTGCAAAGATAAATCTGATAAGTTCCAGGGACTACAAGCCACCTAAAGGTACTGATAAAAATAAAATGCTTCAGGATGAACGCCGAAGTTTTAATCTTAAATCTTTTATAATATATCATTACAAAGACAAAGATTTAGCCAGTGAAATAAATAAAAGTGCACATTTATATAAATGTGATATTTCCTTCGGACTTTCAGGCAGAAAACAGATCTCGGAACTGATTAAGGATCATGCCTGCAAACCCTTTATACCGGGAAGTTCAATAAGGGGTGCAATAAGATCGGCCATTGCGGCTGTTGCATTTGAAAAAATACCAAATGCCCTGAAAAAGGAATTGTTCAAACAAATCAGAAACAGTAAATCATTTGAAAACCGCAAATCAGGCTCCCACAAAGTTGACGAACCAATTGAACGGGAATTGTTTTTATGCGGCTATAAAAGAAAAGATGAGGAACGTTTTGATGATATTAAATTCGATCTGATGAAATTTATCAAAATTTCAGATGCGTTGCCAACCGGTAATGCTGATTTTGAGATATTGGTGCCAAATCTCTATTCAAAATCAAAAGAACCGCAGTCTCAGCTTAATGCTCTGGAGGTAATTTCTCAGGATTCGGAATTTGAATTTGAAATTACTGTTGATGTGAAATCACTTAAGGCGTGTTTGATTGCTGCCAAAGTTGAAGGAACTGATAAATGGATTGGTTTCAATACTAAATTTGAAAGATTGTTTGGTATTAATCCTGATAATATTATTGAGGATAATCTTGAAACAGAAATCATAAATAATCTTGAAAATATCCTTACTATATATTACAAGAAAGCAGAAAATTCTTATATTGATTGGCTGAAAGCAGCAGAAGCAAATCACAATCTCAATAAAACAAAGTACGATCAGGCAATGAAGTCAATGGAAAAAGTATCCGGTTTTAATGGTATCAAAATGAATTTTGCCTGGGGAAGCGGTTTTGAGGTTAAGACACTATATTATGCGGCACTGAAAGATAACCTGACTAAAGAATTTATGCAGGAGATCTTAAACAGATTTGAGATAGGAGTAACAAGAGATAAAAAAGTGGTTGAGAAGACACCACTGAAGCTGGAAAATTTCCCTAAATCAAAAAGACTTATTTTTGATCAGTATCCTAAAGTGCCTCAGTATCCGATGGGATGGATCGGGTTAACAAGAGTACAATGATTGATGAATTATTACTCCGGGTTTACCGGTTTGAAATTAATCTGCAGTTCATCGATCCCGCGAAGCTGCCCATCTACAAGGGTTCAACATTCAGAGGTGCTTTTGGGATCACTTTCAGGAATGCAGTTTGTATAACAAAACAACCTGTTTGCGAAGGCTGCATGCTTAAAACAAACTGCAGTTATTTCCGGGTATTTGAGACGGAGATGGATCTGCGGGAGGTTAAATACCTCACTAACGTGCAGAAAACACCGCATCCATTCATAATAGACCCACCGACTGACTATAAAAAAGATTATAAGGCCGGTGAAATTTTAAGCCTCAACCTGATACTGTTCGGTGACTTTGCTGACCTGCTGCCATATTTTGTATATACATTTATCAGGATGGGGCAGAACGGGATTACAACATCAAGAAGCAGATACAAATTGCTGAGTGTTTACAGCCTTGATTTCGAAAATGAAAAAATAAAGGTTTATGATCACGAAAGAGAGATTGTAAAGACAGGGTTCGCCCCAATTGAGCTTTCACCTGATTTTGTAGAGCCTGTATCAAATCCGGAGGCAATCCGTTTAAGCTTTATAACTCCATGGAGAGTTCAGAATGAAGGCAATATTGTTCACGATCCGGCAAAAGTAAACATTTCATTGCTGTTTAAGTCTTTGCTCATAAGATTGACAACCCTGGGTGCGGCGTTTGGAGATAAAAAGCTCAAATTCAGGGAAATTAATACCGATGAGATATTGATAAATGAAAATAATCTGAAGTTTTATGAGTTACAGAGATATTCCAACCGGCAGAGCAGGAAGATATACATAAGTGGATTTACCGGCAGTTTATTGTTAACAGGTAATGTATCTCAGATTTATCCGTGGTTGCGCATCGGAGAATTTGTTAATATTGGTAAAAATACAGTTTTCGGCCTCGGAAAATATATTTTGGAGATAAAATGAGAATACTTTATCATCTTGTAGGGGGTCAGGCAATGCCGCTGTATGCTGCCCATCAGATAGTAAAACCTGAGATTGATATTTTTTTATATACATCCGGATCAGCACAGGTTGTTAACCTGCTCGTTGGTCTGATAAAATCAGAGATACGTAAGGAAATGATTTCAGGATTTGATTTTTATGGCATTATAAAAAAACTATCCGACATCGTGAACTATTACCCAGGAGATAATGAGCATATTATTAATTTTACCGGCGGTACGAAAATTATGTCGGTTGCTGCCTTTGATTATTTCAGAGAAAACGGTTTGGAATGCGTTTATATTGATACCGAGAACAGATATCTTTACTGGTTTAAAGATAAGTCGGAACCCGAAAAGCAAAAACTGCAGATGAAAATTTCTCTTAAAGATTATTTTACCCTGAAAGGCCAGAAATATACTGTGCCTGGTAAAACCCCGGATAATAAGCTTGAAGAAGATAAAGACAAACTAAGCAGCTTAATTGGTTCTGAATTTGGATACTTCAGGCATTTCTTTTTGGATTTCTCAAAAAAATATGATGATCAGAAGATTGAAGACTCATTCCTGATCCAATATGCTGTTGATTCTGAAAAAAAGAAACCTATCAGTGGAAGCGAAATATTGTATGTTAACAACACTCTTAAAATTAAGCTCTCTTTGTTTCAGAAAACCAGATTTGAAGCTGTTTATAATAATAAAGAGATGTTAAGATTTCTGAGAGGTGAATGGTTTGAAAGATTCGTATATATGAAACTAAAGGAAATGGGTCTGTTTGATTCATTGTATACAAATGTCGAGATTAACTGGCAGGCACAGGATGGGAAAGATAATTATGGAAAGAACGAAATTGATATAATTGGTTTGTATGGCATCTATCCTTTTATATTTGAAGTTAAAGCGGGCCGCAGTTTTAATTTTTCATCCAAAAAAGGATATGCTCAGGTTAATGCCGCTATTAATAAACTGACTATGATAAAATCAAATTATTGTTCTACTTATTCTCAGCTCGTTTTTATTTTTCCGGAAAGGCCGACTAATCCTAAACTCAATGAAAGACTGAAGGAAGCCAATATCAAAGCGTTCGGAATAAGGGATATCTCAAAAATCAGGTACATGGTAGATAAAACCACAGTTAATCTCTGAATGAATATATTAACTCACTTCTGAAAGAAACCTAGCCTCCCGGAAATCTCTATTTTTCTGTTCTCTGTTCTTTCAGAAGGCAGAAGCCTCTGATAAAAATCAATCAAAACAGAAAGAGAAAACACATTATGTCACTGATAAATTTTAACAGCGAAATCATTCCACTCCAGAACGGATTAAATGATAAAGGTTTTTCAGAACTTACTCCTGACGAACTTATAACCCGCGGTTACAGGGATTCCGGTGCCAATGACGGAAACTTCGAATCATTCAAAACCAATCTCAAAACTATTGAACAGCAGTATCTTACCGATGCCAAAAAGAACTTCACTCAGGATGAAAATGACCGTAAGAAGGCAGAGCTTGAGAAAAAGAAACTGGAAACCGAAAATCAGGAGCTTGAGGGAAAGATTGAGTCTGTTAAAAAAGGCACTATCGGAAATTTACGCGAGATGATTGATAACCTCAAACGTGAGATATTTGATATCAAGGCAGACCCGGCAAAACATGTAACAGAAAAACCGGACCGGGCAGAATACTATTTAAGTCTGCTATTTTTAATAATGGTCTCAATAGGACTGTGGGCATTCTATGCTTCAGCTTTTTAC
>CAYPMQ010000149.1:0-8338 GCA_964411625.1 uncultured Ignavibacteriaceae bacterium | reverse complement strand
TATACAGGTACAAGAGTTAACACTGAGATTTACCAACGCTGGGCTGAATACTGCGGTATCAGCTCTGTCGCTTATAACGCCGGAATGGATGGTGAATCAAGAGTGGATATCGAAACCGGTTTCCTTTCCGACAGGTGGAAATGTATTATTTCAACTAATGCTCTCGGTATGGGTATTGATAAGCCTGACATAAGATTTATCATTCATACACAGATACCCCAGAGCCCCGTTCATTATTATCAGGAAATTGGAAGGGCCGGGCGGGACGGGAAAGATTCTGTAATTCTGCTTTTTTATTCGTCTGATGATGTATCGCTGCCGTTGGCTTTCATAAATTCAGCACGTCCCTTGGCAGAAAAGTTTGAAAGTGTAATAAAGGCTCTGAAATCCGGGATTCTTGGCGAGCGGGAACTTATGCTTAAAACCAATCTTACACAAACCCAGATCCGGGTAATTAAGGCGGAGCTGATTGATCAGAAAATAATAAGGGAAATTACTTTAGGCCGAAATAAAAAACTCGAATACATTTTTAATGCTCCTGCTTTTTCACTTGAAAGATTTAATCAGCTCAGAGATCAGAAAATTATCGAGTTAAATAAAATGATTGAATATGTACACACGGATAAATCCAGAATGAACTTTTTGTGTGAGTTCCTTGATGACCCTTCTACGGGTACTTTCAATAACTGTGATAACACCGGACTTGCCCCTCTGAATGTTGTTATTGATAACGGGATGAAAGAGAAACTGGAAAGATTCAAAGGGGAGTTTTTTCCTGTGCTTCACTCTGAATCAAAAGGTTCTAATCTTGTTAACGGTGTAGCAGCGGGATATTACGGATTTTCAAATATCGGGAGTATCATTCACCGATGCAAATATGAGACGCATGAGGATTACCCTGAACACCTGGTTAATCTCACTGCCTCAGCATTCAGAAAACATTATGCGGGGGTAAAGGCAGATTTCATACTTTACGTTCCTCCTACTAAATCAGGTGATCTCGTCAAAAATTTTGCTTATAAACTCTCATCGTTATTAAAAATTCCCGTTTCAGATGATATTATTAAATTGAGAATTACCGCGGAACAAAAAATATTTCTAAATTCGTATCTTAAAAAAGATAACATTTCGGGTGCCTTTTCATTGAAAGCTGGAGCCTGCATACACGGAAAAACTGTTATACTTATTGATGATGTTTATGACAGTGGTGCAACTATCAAGGAAATTGGCAGTATGCTTACTTTTTTTGGTGCTGCAAAAATCCTGCCCCTGGTAATTGCCAAAACTGTCGGAGGAGACAATATCTGATGATCAGAGACGCTGCATACTGGATATCCCTTGCTCACCTTCAGGGCTGGGGTTTTTCTGCTATAAACCGGCTGATAGTGGCATTTTATCATGAGAGAAAAATTTCTGCTGAAGAATTCTTCAGTTATGATAAAAAAATGTGGCGGGAGATCTATAGTCTGACCCCAAAAGAAACTGAAGACCTTCAGAAGGCAAAAGAACAGCTTCCGAATGCCGGGTTTCTTGCCGAGCAGCTTCAGAATAACGGTATCGAAGTCATCCCGATTGTAAGTCCCGATTATTCCTCTAAAATAAAATCCAATCTCAAAACTGCCGGCTCTCCTCCCGTTCTGTATATCAAGGGTAACAGTCAGATATTGAAAGAAGACTCGGTGGCGATTGTCGGATCAAGAAATGCTTCTGATATATCCATTGAATTCACTGATAATATTGCCAGAAAATCTACTGAACAATTCCGGGTTATTGTAAGCGGATTCGCAAAAGGTGTAGATAAGGCTGCTCTTGATTCTGCGCTAAAATATAACGGCAGAAGCATAATTGTGCTGCCACAGGGTATAGATACTTTCAGTTCAGGGTATAAAAAATATTATAAACAGATTGTGGAGGGAGATGTTCTGGTTCTAAGTGCTTTTCATCCCAAATCTGTCTGGTCGGTTGGGCTTGCTATGGCCAGAAACCCTATAATTTATGGACTTGCTGACGAAATATATGTTGCCGAGTCAGGTGATACGGGAGGGACTTGGGCCGGGGTCTCAGATGGTCTGAAAAAAGGGCGAAAGATCTTTGTCCGCAGACCTTCAGAAGGAGAAAAAAATGCCAACTCTCTTTTGATTGATAAGGGTGCCATTCCGGTTGATCTTGTAGGAAATCAGCTCCCAACTGATTTTATTACTGAAATTGATGAAGTTACTTCCGCACAGATAATGGAATTTATTTCCTTGAAACCTATGAAAATCAGCGAAATTCTGGAAGCTGTTAATGGCAGAATTTCCGAGGCTAATCTGATGCAATTTCTCAAAAAACAGGCTAATGTAAAAGAGATTCGCGTAAGGAACATCCCTCAATTTACAATCATACCGCCTGGTTTGTTCGGCTTATAAGAAAGTTATAAATTTATGGAAAGGCGAAGTGCATTAAAATCAGTTCGTTAGCTAAGCATTATTGACTGAAAATCCGTAAACTTATACGGTATTATATGATTATTCCAAAGCTTTTCAGATAAGCAATAAAGCTGAGGTCCCCGTAAAAACAATTATTGGCACAAGAATCGCAACAACACAACCCCCGGGCTTTGGAGGACCGTTTCTGAGAGTTTTAGCAGGTTCTGAGTAGTAACCTGCTTTGTTTAGAATTCTGCGCTTAAGATTTTTGGGGGCATTTATAATTTTCGTGACTTCATAAACACCCAGATACTTTTTTAATTTTCTTTCCGCCTTAGTAAGTCCGAGAAGTGTTTTAAGTGAAGGCTTACGGTATCTGAAAATTTTCATCTTTTCTCCCGTATCTGTTCATTCGGTTTTTTTTGTTCGCCGGCTTTGAGATATATTGAAATGAAAGCACCGGCACGAGTTATAAATTCAGTAACCGAAAATAATGATCCGCGTGGCAAAATCAAATAATCTCTGCCAGTGACACTTCTTTTTCCCCTGCAAGAATAATCTCCTCAACAGGTTTCCTTCTTCTTGGAGAAATCTCTCTTGTATTAAAAGGCTCCGGAAGTGATGAAGCCTCGCCGGCATATCCGAGCGCGATGAAAGCAACAGGATCATATTCATCACTGATATCAAATTCTTCTTTTGCCCCGGTGAAATCAGCCCCGCCCATAACATGAGTTACAATATCATTTGCTGCCGCTTCAAGCATCAGATTCATATTTGCAGCTCCCGTGTCATACCAGGCATGCTTATTTTGATTTCCGTTCGGATATCTGTTTTTTGCGAGGCTGAGCACAATAACCGATGCGTTTTTTGCCCAGACTGCATTACCGGGGCTGAGCAGACTGACCATCTTATCAAAATTTTTTTTCCCTGAATGCAATAATGTATCGCCATGGCTGTTCATTCATACTGCTCGGAGCCCATGAGGCTGCTTCTATAAGCTGTTCCATAAGCGGATAAGTTATCATCTTCTCTGAAAATGCCCTGCCGCTCCATCTTTTTCTGATAAGCTCATTAACGGGATATCTTGTTTCAGCATCTTTTCTTAACATAAAAATCTCTTTTCTGAAAATCCGTTTTGAAAAATTATATGTATATACAACAAATGTATATACAAATATTGTAACTTCCAAATTTTCCGGTATTAAAAATATTATGCCCTGTAAATAATTTAACGTTACTGCATCTGAATATCCGGCTTTATATCAAGTATGTTTTGATCAATTAATAATCATCTATACCGGGGCTTATTAACCCGGCTGTTAACCGGATGAGGGATGCCGTGCATTTTCTCCTGAAAGCTCTTATACCCTGGTCAAACCTGGAAAACCGCCTGAATTATTAATCTGCGGATATGCTGTATAATCAACAGATTTCTCTTCTTCTGTTTATGAAATTCATCCCGTTTCCCTTCCGGGTGCTTAAACAACAGTGGGTAATCTTGCTAAATTTGAACTGGCACACTGGTTATAATTGCTGAAGTTCTTGTGTAATTACCACTCATGTAAAAACACTAACCGGATTTCAGTCTGTACAATATATTCACAGTTTAATCAATCATAATTTAGTAATGGAATATCATGAACAGAGATGTAATATTATATATAGCAATGAGTGTTGACGGATTTATAGCAGGAGAAAACGATGACTTGTCCTTTCTCTCGGCTGCAGAGTATCCGGGGGAAGATTACGGTTATGAAGATTTCTGCACTAAAGTTGATACGGTTATCTGGGGAAGAAAAACTTATGATAAAGTGCTGACTTTCGGTATAGATTTTCCTCATAAGGATAAAAAGGTTTATGTTCTTTCAAACTCGCGTGCCGGCAGCGATGAAAATGTGGAATACTTCAGCGGCGATGTTCAGTTGCTTATAGAGCAGCTGAGATCAGCAGAAGGGAAACATATTTATATTGACGGCGGCGCAGGACTTGTTTTCGAACTTATGAAGAAAAGACTGATTGACAGGATCATACTTACAATTGTCCCTGCTCTCGTCGGCAGCGGCGTAAGACTCTTTAAGGAAGGAACAGGATTTTCAAAACTTAAGTTTGTTAAAAGTCTTACTTTCCCTTCAGGAGTGGTACAGCTTCACTATGTAAAGGCCGGGGGTTAATATAAACTTTTAGTGCCGCAGCATCTATTCTGCGGCAGACTTTTTTTCTAAGCCCGGTTTACACAGAGAATGTTTTTCTGTGAATGACGGGTTATTCCTCTGAACTGCCCTCCTGCTCTGAAATTAACCCGGACGTATGTGCGGAAACTGACACTGGTAAATATTTCTCTGCTGAACCCGCCTATGGATCAAGACACCGGAACCGGCACTGCCCATAATTCTGTAAATGACATCAGCTGAAATTACTTCCAAGGGTGCCTCAAGGGTCATCAAACTTCCGTTTGAAAAGGTGATTTTTAAGCTATATTTACATAAAAATGAATTTATGGAATCGATAAAAGAAATTTACAGAATTGGCAACGGCCCCTCAAGCAGTCACACGATGGGACCCGGAAAAGCTGCCGAACAATTCCTTTCAACGAATAAGAATGCGAATAACTACAGGGTCACCCTTTACGGGAGCCTTGCAGCCACGGGGCGGGGTCATCTTACAGACAAAGCCCTGCTTGATGTTTTCGGTGAAGAACGGACTGAAATTCTATGGGAACCGGGAGTTTTTCTGCCGAGGCATCCAAATGCCCTCAAATTTGAAGCGATCGATTCCAAAGGCAAGGTATATTCATATCATACTGTTTACAGTGTGGGGGGAGGAAAAATTATTGACGACCTCACAAGTGAAAATGAATTATCAGTTTACGAACTCAGCACAATGAAAGTTATTCTTGATAGGACAAGGAAAACGGGAAAATCATTCTGGGAATACGTTGAAGATTCAGAAGGAAAAGAAATTTATGACTATCTGGCAGAAGTCTGGAACGTCATGAAAGAGGCAATTAAAAGAGGACTTAATGAGGAGGGTGTTTTACCGGGACCCCTTAAACTAAGAAGGAAAGCCTCATCATACTTTGTCAAAGCAAAGAACTACACCGGGGCGCTTCAGGAAAAGACACTGCTGTTTTCTTATGCACTTGCCGTTGGTGAGGAAAACGCCTCCGGGCATAAAATCGTGACAGCACCCACATGCGGTTCCTGCGGAGTCGTTCATGCAGTTCTGAAAAGAATGCAGAAGAGCTTTGATTTTCCTGATAAAAAAATATACAGGGCACTTGCAACCGCAGGACTCATCGGGAACCTTGTAAAAACAAATGCATCAATAAGCGGGGCAAAAGTCGGGTGTCAGGGTGAAATCGGCACTGCTTGTGCAATGGCCTCAGCTGCAGTGTGCCAGCTTTTGGGCGGTACTCCAAACCAGATTGAATACGCTGCCGAAATGGGTATAGAGCATCACCTTGGTCTTACTTGTGATCCTGTAATGGGACTTGTTCAGGTACCCTTCATTGAACGCAACGCCTTTGCTGCCGAAAGAACAATGAACACTGCCACTTACTCATTTCTTTCAGATGGCACTCATCTGGTATCCTTTGATAAAATTGTTGAAACAATGAGAATTACCGGACATGATCTGCCACATATTTATAAGGAGACTTCTGAGGGGGGTATGGCGGCTATTTATGAAAAGGACTGATAATTAATTTTCCGGGCTGACCTCACCTCTGTTTTTTTGCCTGAACAGGTTTCTGTGAAGGTATCTGCCTCCTATATATGAAAATGGTGTATATATAACCGCCTGTATTAATCCGCCGAGCATATAAATTAAAAAACCTGTGGTTCCTATCATCATGAACTGTTCAGGAGTAGGGTTGGCAATGAAATCAGATAAAATTTTCCATTTTAAGGAATTACCGCTTACATATTCTCCTATTTTGAAGGAGGCATAAATCAGAGGCGGGAAGGTAAAGGGATTTGATATCAGAGTAAAAAAGGAAGCTATAATCACATTTGCCCTCAGAAGCATGGCTACCGGAACCGCAAGGGAAATCTGAAAACCCGGCGGAATACATATTCCAATAAAAATTCCAATGGCAATGCTCAAAGCAAATTTTGTTTCAGAGCCTTTGAAGCCAATAATTTCATCTGTATATCTCTTAAATCTTGGAAATCTTTCAAGATAAGTGAGAAGTTTCGTAAAAAGTTTTGTCATTTAAGCACGTACCTCAAATGCCGGCTTTTCAAAAAGATTGATATATTGTTCAATTATTGTTTTTTTACGAAGAAGGTTTTCACCTGTTATCTCAATTCTTTTAAGTCTCCGCAGGTTCGGGAATGAGGGCTTTTGTTTTGCAAAAGACAAAAGAAGCGACAGGTTTAAAAAATCCATTAAAAACATAAATTGTCTGTGTTTGGGAATTTTTTTCACCGCAAAACCAAATTTTATGGCTGACTTATCATCAACAACATGCGTAAAACCTACAAACTTGCTATCGGGTGAAAACTTTTTCCGCTCAATGTCAGATATAATATTAAGCAGCCCCCTAAGATAGTTATAAATAATTTTTCTCTTAATATTAAAAGCCTTATCTTTTAAACCGACACTGATAATCATATCGTAAATTGTGCCGTTATGCAGCTCAAACTCCCCTCTGAAATTCCTCACCACTATAAAGAGGGGCATCTTATAATCAATCAATCCGGAAAGGCTAAAAATAGGTGTCAGAGCAAAATTTAGCATCACTTTGTAAACAGGTATCAGAAGAACAGTATAAAAACCTGTCATATAACATAAAAACAGGATGGTAAATATTACCTTTGACAGAAATACTAAGGCAAGTAAAAACTGAACTGAACCGGGCAATGAGTTTATAAATTCAATAATTTTTCGCTTCATCACAAACTCCGATTTTGTTGGGAAATATAATCAGGGTATATTATTATCTTATGACCGGTATATTAAATTATCGTAATATTTAAAAGGTGATTACATTGGCGGAAAATAAAACCACCAAAAAAAGAGAAGTGTTGATGAGTTCCTCGGAAATATTGATATTCCGCTCAGGAAAGAACAATGTATCAGGATTAACGGATTAATGAAAGAGATCACAGGAGAAGAGCCGGCAATGCGGGGGGAAAGCATCGTTGGTTTCGGAGATTATCATTATAAATATGCCAGCGGCATAGAGGGTGATTTTTTCAGAGTCGGTTACTCACCCGGGAAACAGAACCTGAGCATTTATATCATTGCGGGTTTTGAAAGATATCCTGACCTCATGGAAAAACTCGGGAAATATAAAACCGGAAAATCGTGTCTTTATATAAACAAACTTGAGGATGTTGATGAAAATGTTCTGCGTGAAATGATTCTGAGAGGAAATAACTATTTCGAAAACATCGTAATTCAGGATAAGACAGAGCCCAAAAACGGCTGATTACCGCTTCATAAAACGGTAAACGGGTCATAATTGCATCCCGGGGGTTTAATACTCCGATTTATTTTCCTAATTTTGTAATGCTGAATTTTAAATGATTATAATTATTAATTACGACAGGATTTATGGGCAGAATATTTGAAAAAAGAAAACACAAGATGTTTGCGCGCTTCGCTAAAATGTCGATGGCTTTCAACCGTGTAAGAAGAGAAATAGAAATTGCAGTTAAAGCAAGCGGTCCTGACCCCCAGACCAACTCCCGCCTCAGAATGGCAATTCAGAACGCAAAAGCAGTTAACATGCCAAAAGACAGAGTTGATGCGGCAATAAAAAGAGCCTCTGAAAAAGATACATCCGGTTATCAGGAAATTGTTTATGAGGGTATAGGTCCTCACGGCATCTCAGTAATGGTTCTTTCTGCCACAGATAACCCGAACAGAACTGTTGCCAATATAAGACATCATTTCAAAAAAGGAGGAGGCTCACTGGGTAACTC
>CAYPMQ010000148.1:5457-8432 GCA_964411625.1 uncultured Ignavibacteriaceae bacterium | reverse complement strand
ACTGGGATGGATCATTTACGATGAAGAGCAAGTGAAGACAGTGGCATCAGTGACAACAGCCCGCCGCGGCGGGTCAATGACACCAGTGGCAGCAGTGGCAACAGTAATATCAGTACTAACAGGCGCCGCGGGGTCAGTGACATTTCTTAAACAGTAATACCATGCAACAAACGTACTCATTTATGCTGCCCCGATCAACAATCAATCCTGATTCAGCGGACATGCTTAATCAACGATCAACGATTTTCATCCAACCCCATCAGTACCGCCTCGAACAACGAACAACGATTTTCCGTATATTTGCACTTGTTCAAAAAATTAACTTGATATGGCGTTAATGAAATCACTTTTTTTAATAGTAATCCTTAACGTTTCCGTTTATTCACAGAGCTTTCAGGAACTGAACCGCAGGGTTGAAAACTTCTTCAGGATGAGCAATTTTGCAGCGGCAGAGGTGTTTGCAGAAAAGGCTTATGAAGCCGCAAAAACTGAATTCGGCACTTCGGATACTAATTACCTCAAAGCTGCAAACAATCTGGCTACTGCATATTTCCGCAGGCTTCGTTTTTATGAAGCCGAAAAACTTTTCCTCGAGACCCTGGAACTGAAAAAGAAAATCGGGGGAACAGAGAATTACTCTTATGCGACCTCACTGTACAATCTTGCCGATTTATATAAAACATGGCGGAAATTCAGGGATTCTGAGAAGTATTTCCTTCAGGCTGCAGAAATTGACAGGAGGGTTGCCGGTGAAAATTCGCCCCTTTACGCACAGGATCTTGATAACCTGGGAACACTTTACCTATCAATGAAAGACTTCGATAAGGCAGAGGCTTACCTTCTCAGATCTGCGGAGATAAGAAAGAAGCTCTCGGGAGCAGAATCACCGTTATACGCCATTTCGATGCTTAATTACGGGAACATGCTGCTTCAGGCAGAAAGACCTGACTCGGCCCGGAAATATATATTTACCGCATCGGAGATCTTCCGTAAGGCGCTCGGCTCTGTACACCCGTATTACATTAATGCAATCGGCTACCTCGGAATGATAGCAGACAAGAATAAGGACTATAAAGAAGCAGATTCACTTTTCGCAAAGGCAATCGAGTTTATTCTGGCCTCATCGGATAAAAACAACCCTGAGTACTCTTTCTATCTCCTTAAAAGAGGCAAGGCTAACCTGAAGCTCGGCCAGTTAAAAATTGCAGGTGATTTGCTGAACGAAGCCTATGAGATCCGAAAGAAGATCTATGCCTCATTTAATCCCCTGAGGCTTGAGGCAACATACTACCTTGCCCTTGCAAATTATAAGATGGAGCTGTTTGATGAAGCGGAAAAGTACCTTGCCGAAGTCTTTATGAATCTTGCTAATGCGCGCGAGTATCTTTATCCCGCGCTTGAAACAAGTGAACTCGATGAAATTTACATCATTGCAGTTGATGCTTATTCTCTGTATAATTCACTGATCATGAACAAGAGCGGGGCTGATCCGAAAATCGGGATAAATATAATAGATAACAAGATGCTTATAGATCTGATGAATCCCGAAGCATTCACAAAGGAACGGGAACTGATTAATCTCGAACTGATTGCTCAGGAGAAGAAAGGGGATTTCAGCTTTTCCGACTGGATCAGAAATCTTGACCACTCCGCCCGCCTTTCATTGCTCCCGGGGCAGGCTCTTGCGGGCTGGGGAGTTGATGCAGATTCCCTCCTCAGATATACCGAAAACCTTAGAAACGGGCTGGTCAAAAAATCCTCCCGATTCAATTCCTTTTATGTTGAGTTCATGAGAAACTGGGATATGCTTAAAAAGAATCTCGGGCAGGATGAAGTGCTCGTTTTTATTATCAGAACTTACGATGCTAATTCACCTGATCCGCAGAAAGTGATCTATACGGCGTTTACCATTGACAGATTCTCGGGTGACCAGCCTAAAATTATAAGATTGAATGACGGCAATCTGCTGGAAGATTCATATCTGAGATCTTATGTTTCGGAAAAACCTTCTTATGAAGAAAAGATTACAAACTTTGAACAATTCTGGCAACCCGTTGCAGATGCTCTTGAGGGTAAAAGCAAAGTCTGGCTGTATGGTGAGGGAATCTATACATCCACAAATCCTGCAAATATCCTGAATCCCGAAAAGAACAAAACTTTTGCAGAATTATATCAGATTACCCCGGTATCAAACCTGATTTCACTCTTCAACAGATAATTTTAATGTCAGGGTTGTGTCAGAAATGACACACCCTGACAATTTTAAGCAATTCAGTCACACTTTTTGTCAGCTCTTCTGTCATAATGGCACTTATCCCCCCTGAAAATCCTTTGGCACGCTTGTTGTATATATTTAATCAGAACACGATAAACAAATTAACAACAACTAATAAAATGGAGGTTAATATGTCATTAGTAAAGTTTAATCCGACCCGTGAACTTCTCAGCATGGAAAGAGAGTTCAACAAACTTTTCAACTCCCTTACCGGCAGATTATGGAATGAATCAAAAGATAATGATGAATTCGAAAATGCCGTCTGGAGTCCTCTGACTGATGTGGTTGAGAATGATCATGAATACCAGCTCAAAATGGATTTGCCCGGTATCAGCAAGGAAGACGTCAAGATCTCCGTTGTTGACAGAAAACTCACTATAAGCGGTGAAAGAAAGACTTTCGATGAGAAAAAGGATGCAAAATTCCACAGAATCGAAAGAGCTTATGGTAAATTCTACAGAAACTACTCTCTGCCTGATGAGGCGGATTTTGAAAAGATTGAGGCTTCATTCAAAGAGGGTGAACTGACCATCACCATACCGAAGGCAGAAGAAAAGAAACCGAAAGAAATCCAGATAAAGTTATCATAAAAAGGTAATTCCTCCTGAACAGGCTGCCGATCCTTCCGGCAGCCTTTTTGGTTTTAAAAGGGGGCGGTAAAATTTCCAGGAGGAAGAAAACCGTAAAACACAATGAAGAG
>CAYPMQ010000148.1:0-5357 GCA_964411625.1 uncultured Ignavibacteriaceae bacterium | reverse complement strand
TTAATCAGCAATAACCCGGGCAAACTGAAGATTGTTAAAGGCACGGTTACAACCCGGGCAAACCTCACCTTTTCCCTTTAACCTTCCTCGCTCCGCTAACCAGCTTATCAATAAGAATATACAGCCTGCCGGGCAGAGTTGCATTTATATATCCATCTCTCAGACCTGCAGGGAGCAGACTCCCCAGAAGAATCAGAATAATGCTCCCGGCCCTGTAATAAATGCTCCCCTCATCTGAGAATATCTGAAGAATTGCTCCGGCAATAGCGGCAGCACCATATATTTCCTTTTTCTGATACCATTTAACTTTCATTTTTACTCCCCCTCTGCCTCCTTACAGGTACTTTAGTAAACTCAATTATCTGCTCCCTGATGAAGTGGAGCTCTTTAAGAGTCTCCACTCTGTTATCATCAAAAGTTGCCCTGAGCAGGTCAAGTTTACTTCCTATTTCATTCATTATTTTTTCATCCGCCAGTTTTAACATAGTCAGCTCCCCTTCTATTTTTTCGATCCGCTTCTGGTCACCTTCTCTGACCTGCCTGAATAACGCTGAAAGAACAATAACAATCAACCCCCATGCCGCCGAGGTCAGCAGAAACACATCTCTTGAAATTTCCATAACAGACTCCCCCTAAAACAGATAAGGAATTGTCTTAAAGAGCAGTTTAGACAGAAATGACAACGTGCCGTCCTTTTCACTCCTCTCAACGGGATTATTCACCCTCTGAAGCTCTTTCATCAGATTGTAGAGACTTAACTCATAACTGTTATCATCCCCGATCGCTTTTTGTCTCATTTTTTCCAGGTCCGTAAGGCCCTTAATCCCCTCTGATCTGTCTTTTCTCTGCAGATCAGCTACTGTTAGATCGGCCTTCTCCCTGGCATTCTTCTCTTTCATTAAAAGACCAAGCAGATTATTCGTCCCGGCCAGCGGAAACACAGGGTCGGAGGAGGCATCACTCCTTTTTAATCCTTCATTCTTCTCAATGGCTGCGTTGCGGTAAAGGTTTTTCCTCAGCAGCCTGTAGAGATTGTCATCACCTGACATCAGCTTCTCAAGATTTGCTTTCACCCCTGCCAGAGATTTATCAAAACTTTCCACCTGACCGGGATTATTCAGAAATTCCTTTTCCCACTCCTCAGCCCGCCATCTTGCCCCCTGCTCTCCCTGTTTTTTAACAAAAGTATCATAAATCAGATTATACAATACAGCATTTTTAACCGGCATATTACCCCCCCTTTTTCAGTTTATAATTTCTGTCCATTTTTCTTTATACAGTACAAAAAGCTTTACCCCGCCTTCTGCTGTTAACCCCACCAGGGCTCCCTCATTGAAACCCCTGGTTTCAGGCAGTCTGCTGAACACCCTTAATCTCATCTGAAATAATGATTTAAGAGCCTCCGTTTCATTCAGAATCATCGCCTTCTTCCCCTGTTTATTTTAGTGTAGTATATTAATATCTGTCTGATTTTCCTGATCCCCCTGAAGAATATTTCCAGACAAATTTTCCTTCCTGAGTGAAGATTTCCTTCCTGAAGCTGAGATCTGTTTACCCGCACGATACCGTCCTGAAATGTACCGCAGGATACCACTCCCGAGATATACTTCCCCGTCTCATCCGATAATTTTATTCCGATTACTCCGTTCTCGGAGCCTCCGCAGTCAATTTCAAGGTATCGAGGGCGGAAATTATAATCACCACCGTAAAAACCCGTAGTGAATCCTGCAGTTATTTCATTGTCATTTACACCCGTTGAATCAGTAAAACTATTTCCGTTAATACTCCCGATTATACTTCCCGTAAAAATCAACCCCTCTGAATTATTTACCGGTATAAGACCCGGGGGATGCTCCAGAACAACTCCTTCTCCGCTGATAAGATCAGTTTTGATAAAAGTGGTTTTACCTGTTCCGGGGTAAGCTGCCATATAACATTTTTTGTCGGGTGAATAAATTGCACCGGCAGAGGCTCCCTGCGTAATTCTGCTTCTGTAAAGATTTAAAGCTATCTCTTTAAGCATACCGTCAAAAAGAAATATTGATCCTCCATCGGTGAAAAAGAGATTTCCGTCAGAATTCCTTACAGAATTACTGCTTATTGACTTAAATCCTCCCGCCTGTTTTACAAGCCTCCACCCGCTGGGATTTCCTTCAGTGTAAAGTCTGTAAACAGCGTTTTCCTTTATAATATTTACTCCTCCCGGAAAAGACGAGAGATGTAACACCGCACCATCACTTTCACCCGTACTGAACGAATTTTCGGGAGAAAATTCTGCATAACTGCCATATTCCGAAAAGACAATAACCTCCGGTTTATCATCAAAGCTGACAGTGTTCTCATATTCGGCTCCTAATTCATCATCACCCTTTATATCCCTGAAGCTGTTTCCGCTGAAACCGATTTGGTCCGTATGGAGATAAAACGGTCCGGGTTGGCCGGGTGTGGTGTATCCTTTTGTTCTGTACAGACGCCTTTTTACCACGGGATAAACATTACTCCCGCTTCCCGTATATGGTACAAGCTGAAGATCTGCACAGTTTTCACCGGTTCCGGTTGAGGTAAGGAATTCGGGAGTATCAACGGGAGTGCTTTCTGTGCCGGCTTTATCTACAAATACAACCCGCCATTTGTAGAACTTCTCGGAAGCCAGACGCCCGCCCGAATCTGAATCCTGCCAGGCTCTGAACCTGATATTGGGATCACTGTTTAAAGTTAATCCCGGGGCAAAGGGATTGAATGAGGGAATTTTCAGATCACTGCAGAACAATCTCTCACCGTGTACAGTACAGCAGTTAAACTGAGGCATGAATTTAATTTCAGCAACATCCCCGAAATCCAGATACTCGTCACTGCTTTCCTCTCCCGTATCATAAAATGTTGTTTCATCAGCACTTAATACCGCTCTCTTATAAAACAGCATGAAGGAATCATTATTGCTCAGAGCCTCTGTTCTGTAAATTATTTTGTTTTGCACACGGCTATCTGCAGGAACGGGCAGACCTGCAAACCTCACTCCCGATCCCGCAATAACTCCACCCGAAGCACTTCCATGTATATCCAGCGGCTGACTTATACCACTTTTCTCCTCACCGGCAGTAACATAGACGAGCAGATACCTGTAATACCCCGAACCGAGGTTTCCGCCTGTATTTTCTACAGTATATGTTACACCACTTATATCCGGCGGCATTATATGAAAATCTGAGGCTGACTGTGGGAATTGAGTATTTATATAAACAGGCTTAACTGCTTTGTTTGCTAACAGATACTGCTCTTTATCCAACTTGTGAAATGAAAGATCAGGCTCTGCACCATTGAAATTACTGATCTTTTGAGGGGTGCCTGAAGCGCCCTGAAAAATATAAACACCGTCAGTGCACTGAACAAACAAAGTCTGACCGCTTGTATTTTCATCAAATATCGCTGCTGACCTGATCAAAGCCGGCAGCTCTCTCCCGGATTCAATTAGAGAATGCCGGAGTACTGCCTCCCCTATGCTTCCCGTTTCATTGAAAAGAACATTAACTGATGCAGCTAACTCGTTATTTTTTAAGACATTATCCGATATCACCTCATTCACGTTTCTGAAACCTGATATCCTGAGAATCTCCATTTTTCCCTTTTGCTCCTTTTGCCTGCTTTGGGCACTAAAAATATGGGGAATAACAGTCACCTGTAATTCCCCGTTAAATAATTAACTGAACTCGATTTTTATGAAAAGATCCCCCACGGGATCTGCATAACCCTCTGCTGCCGAAAGCATATTGAGGTAAATGATAGTCGCACTGCCATCAGTTATCCCGGTTGTATATCCCTGAAAATCGATTTCATTTTGAATCTGCGTAAAAACCGCATATCCGCCCCTGATAAAACAACCAGTATCGGAAATAATCCTGTAAATACCAGCGTCTTCCCTCGTCACCGTGAAGGTGCAGGTGGTCGTGTTTTTTACCACAGTCATTGCCGGTGCGCTGGTTCCGTTCAAGGAAATGATTGCCGTAAAAGCTTTTTCTCCCGATGATGCTGCTATTCTCAGAGGTCCGGACGAAGTCTGAAAAACAATACTCCCGTCAGCTTCTTTTTTAATTTCACCCTTTTCGGGAGGTATCTGTTCAGTTTCATTTATCAGTCTGAAGTAATCAGGCATTCTGCACCATCCTATTCTATATATTTAAGAAGATCATTAACCAGCGTACTTCTTGAAACCTGCTTCCCCGCAATTTCACCCTGCCTGCTTCCCCTTTTGAGCTTATAATGATTAACCACGGATTTCACAAACCTTTCAGGCGTTCCCGCCACAAACTTGAGGAACTCTTCATCCTCACGGTTATCCTGTGCAAATTCTCTTATAAGCTCATCGGGATTTTCAACTCCCGCGATCCTGCCGATTTTTTCCCTGACATTATCTATAGCTTTTGCCTCAATCTCTTTTTCAAGGGCGCTGAGCCTCTTTTCCAGCGATTCAATAACCCTGACCCTGCTTTCACCTTCATCAGGAGCCCCGTCAGATTTTTCAGGCTGATTCTCCCTTCCGATTCTCTGCAGTTCGCGGGTCAGAATACTCACTCCTGATTCACTTCCCGAATCACTACCCTGTTCATTCACGCCTGATTCCTTTATTACTATCTGCTCATTCTGTTTTGCTCCCTCTTCCTGAAGCGGCTCTGTGGTATCATTTGATACCTGTAGTGCTTCGGCAATACCGGCGCTGTTTTCACCAATCAACTCTTTCATAGTTCCTCCTGACTGAAATTATAATTAAAATGTGATATGTTGTTTGTATATGAATTGCTTTTAATTGCCCTTATTGCTGCCTCATATTTCTCCTCCATATTGCTGAATGGCCTTGCAAGAAGGTAGAAAATGATGGCCCTGTGATACGCTGGGGGCAGCCCTGACTCGCCATCCCCTTTGGTTTTTATCATTAAGTGGCTTTCGGGATAATACCTCATTGAAAAAGGACCGTTTCCGAAGCCCCTGATGATAATTATCCTCTCCCCCTGAGGGGTATCGGTAATGTAGTATCCTGACTCATCATTCAAAGTAAGCGGTATATGAAATCTTCCCTGCCTGAGACTTATAACTCCGCCAAAATCATCCGGAAGGCGGAACTTATCCTCTTCATCAGTGCTGAATACTATTTCCATGGTAACCAGCCTGATTCTCCTCTGAATATCAGCAGCAGCCTCATCAATCCATCGATAAATGAGCGGTTCTGCAAAATCAAAGGGAGTAAGCTTCATCTGAGCACACAGCATCCTGTATTCTGCCTCAAACTGTTCTTTTATTTCTTTGTATTTCATGGAAATATCCTCATCCCTATCCCGACCCCCGCAACGGGAGCATAATGAACC
>CAYPMQ010000147.1:0-8540 GCA_964411625.1 uncultured Ignavibacteriaceae bacterium | reverse complement strand
CGATATTCGCAACATGCCGGGCGATACCATACCCAACCCCCTCCTGGCGGAAGAGCATCAGATTAAGAAAGCCAGAGCGCTTACGGATGATTTCTATGAAAAAGCGGGGCGAAGGCCAAGAATCATGATTGCAAAGATGGGCCAGGACGGAAATGACAGAGGCGCAAAAGTTGTTGCCACTGCCTATGCCGATATGGGGTTTGATGTGGATGTCGGGCCCCTTTTCCAGACTCCTGAGGAAACAGCCAAACAGGCAGTTGAGAATGATGTTCACTGTGTTGGTATGAGTTCGCTTGCTGCGGGTCATAAAACCCTTCTTCCCCAGCTTATTGCCGAGCTGAAAAATCTTGGGCGGGAAGACATAATCGTAATTGTAGGAGGAGTAATTCCTCATCAGGATTATGCATATCTTTATGAGCACGGTGCTTTTGCGATATACGGTCCCGGAACCAAAATCCCAATGGCAGCCATAGAGATTCTTGAAGAAATTCATAGAAGATTTACTGACTAATGGGGAAAAAGGAATCTGACAATTCATATAAACCTGACTGGGCACCTGATAAGAACTCAGAAGGGTTTGCAGTAAAAATTGTAAAAGGCGGGGTGGAAAATACGGTTGCCCCCCGCCATTCCTTTAAACCCAAAAAGCTCACCGTAAAAGAGCTTGCAGATGGTGTGCTTCAGAACAACCGGACTCTTCTCGGCAAGGCAATTACACTTATTGAAAGTAATTCACCCAAACACAGACCTGAGGCACTTGAGCTGCTTAATCTGCTCTTACCCTCTTCGGGTAATTCTGTAAGAATTGGTATAACAGGAGTTCCAGGTGCAGGGAAAAGCACTCTGATTGAATCGCTTGGATATATGCTTGCTGAGTCGGGGCATAAAGTGGCCGTTCTTGCGGTTGACCCTTCGAGTTCACAATCAAAAGGAAGTATTCTCGGTGATAAAACCAGAATGGAAAAAATTGCAGCACATCCTAACTGTTTTATCAGACCTTCCCCCAGCGGCGGCACTCTGGGTGGAGTAACAAAAAAGACCCGCGAAACTATAATTATATGTGAGGCGGCGGGTTATGATGTTACACTGATTGAAACTGTGGGAGTCGGGCAAAGCGAATTCGCAGTCCGTTCAATGGTTGATTTTTTCCTGCTTGTGCTTATTGGGGGAGCCGGAGATGAATTACAGGGAATAAAAAAAGGTATAATGGAGATTGCCGACACTGTAGTAATTAACAAAGCAGACGGTGATAATATGAATAGGGCACGCATTGCAATGACAGAGATTAAAAATGCTCTTCATTATATCTACAGAGATTTCAGCTTCTGGTCACCTAAAGTTCAGTTGACCTCGGCTTTGACAGGCAGGGGCATTGAGGAATTATGGCATATTATTACCGAATTTACCGAAATAGCTAAAAAAGAAAACTATTTCGATAATAACAGAAAGAAACAGAATGAGGAGTGGGTCAGATTTTTAATAAATGATATGCTGGTTGATCATTTTTATCATCAGCCAAAGATAAAAAAACTTTACGAATCACTCCGGCCTGAAATATTTGAAGGTAAAACCCTTCCGACAGAAGCAGCTGAACGTCTGTTCAGTTACTACACCGGATTGCTAAATGACAACCGCTGATTATATTATTTACTATCTTCTTGGTGTAACCATTCTTCTTAACTTACTGCTGGTTGCAGGAATTCTAATAAATTCATTCAGAAACAGGGTGGCTAGGGGTATTAAGGCAGAATTATGTGAGATCTCAGTAGTTGTTGCACTTAAAAACGAATCCCGGAATGTCCCTGTTCTTATCAGTTCGTTAAAAAATGTTTCTTATCCTGCAAACAAGGTGGAATTTATACTATTGAATGACGCCTCGGATGATAACACTCTTGAATTACTTCAGAATCTTACTGAAGGAGAAAATAACTTCAGAGTGTTTGATGTCAGGGAAAAAAAACTTCCCGGGAAAAGAGGTGTTCTGCAGGAAGGGGTTGATAAAGCAGTGCATCCCTGCATCGTCATCACCGATGCTGACTGCATCCATCCTGAAAATTGGTTATACATCTTTTCGAACTATTTCCGTGCCGGGTTTGATGTGGTTGTTGGTCCGGCCCCCTATCTGAGAACGGGTGGAATAATCAATCACATAGCCTGTTATACAAATCTCAGAAATTTTCTACTGAAATATGCCATGGGAGGGTTGGGGCTTCCCTATTCCGCAACTGCGAGAAATCTGGGATATAAAAAAGAACTTCTTTATAATATAGGAGGATACACTTCCACAGCTGATTCCCCGAGCGGTGATGATGACCTGCTAATCAGGGAGTTTGATAAACTAAAGGTTAAGATAGCATACGTTGATGACAGAAATATGACCGTTTTTACCAATTCAAAAGTTAAGCTGAAAGATTATATTCTCCAGAAATCAAGGCATACTGCCTCGTCATTTCATTATTCCATCAAATCTAAAATAGTTTTGTGGATCTGGCATTTTTATAATGTTCTGGCACAGTTTGGATTTTTATATATGATTTTTGACGTACGAATGATTTTTCTGACCTTAGTCAAAATAATTTTAGATATTTTTATTGTTTTATTGTTTCAAAAACAGTTCTCTTACAGTTACAAAATACCCGAAATCATTTCTGGACAGTTTTTATATGAATTGTTCATTGAAATCAATTTTTTTAATTCACTTACCGGTAAATCTGACTGGAAAAAATAGAGCGAAAGTTATGGATATAGTTTCAATACTCAGAGGAATCCTTGGTATCTGCGTTATTTTAGGAATAGCCTTCCTGATGTCTGATAACAAGAAAAATATTAACTGGAAACTTGTTGGTGCGGGGTTCCTAATTCAGATTTTCTTAGCAGTATTTGTTATCAAAGGTGATCAGATGGGGGCAGTTTTTGCTCCGCTGGGCTGGATTAAGGGTTTCTTCAGTTTCGTGAGCAGCTTCTTCGTAGTTCTTCTTGACTTCACTGAAGCGGGAGCAAAATTTATTTTCGGTTCTTTGGCGATGGGGCCCGGAAGCGAAGGAAGTCTTGGAGTCTTTTTTGCATTTCAGGTTCTCCCGACGATTATATTTTTCGCAAGTCTGATGTCTCTTCTGTATTATCTGGGTATTATGCAGCACATAGTTCAGGCCATGGCATGGTTGTTTGCAAAGATTATGGGAACATCAGGAGCAGAGTCACTTTCCTGTACTGCAAATATTTTTGTAGGTCAGACCGAAGCACCGCTGATGATCAAACCTTTCATTAAAAATATGACTCAGAGTGAGCTCCTGACCGTTATGGTTGGCGGAATGGCAACCATAGCCGGAGGTGTCATGGCTGCTTATATCAAAATTCTGGGTACTGCATTTGCGGAGATCAAAAAAATACCGGTTGATAGTGCAGAGCTTCTTTTTGCCACCCAATTACTGGGTGCAAGTGTGATAGCTGCTCCCGGAGCAATGCTGATTTCAAAAATAATTAAACCTGAAATTGAAGAACCTGTAACGAAGGGAACCGTAAAAATTGATATTGAAAAAAATGCATCAAATGCAATTGAGGCTGCCGCAACCGGAGCCTCAGATGGTCTTACCCTGGCACTAAACGTTGCAGCAATGCTTCTTGCATTTATCGCTCTTGTAGCTATGTTTAACTTCCTGCTCTTCAATCTGGGTGAATGGACAGGTCTGAATGCCTTGCTGATGCAGAATTTTAATCAGCCTCTGAATTTTCAGCTTATCGTGGGAATGATAATGCAGGGAATCGGGCTGGCAATAGGCATACCTTGGAACGACGGGCTAAATTTCGGAAGCCTTTTTGGCACCAAACTGATCCTTAATGAATTTGTGGCTTATCTTGATTTTGCAACATTAATCAAAAACGGTTCTATTTACAGCGAAAAGACCATTTTTATGGCTACTTATGCTTTATGCGGTTTTGCCAATATCAGTTCGATAGCTATTCAGATAGGTGGTATAGGACCTCTTGCACCCGAGCGCAAGGGTGAACTTGCCAAACTCGGAATTAAGGCAGTTATCGGTGGTTCGCTGGCCACTCTGCTTTCAGCTGCCATAGCAGGAATACTTTTCTGATATGACAGATATTTCATTTCATTACCGGGATCTGATTAATTCGCTCAGAAATGAGTTTACAGAAAAGATTGATCTTGCCATCGTGCTTGGAAGCGGATTCGGCGTTCTGATGGATTCACTCAGACTAATTAAAAGTATTCCTTATTCTGAAATACCCGGTTATCCGCCTGTTACCGTTGAAGGTCACAGAGGGATACTTCATCTTGCGGAGCAGTCAGCAAAAAATATACTGATTTTTGAAGGCAGAAATCATTTTTATGAAGGTCATCCGATCGAAAACACCATACTGAATGTCCTTATAACAAGATTCCTCGGAATTAAAAATCTGCTGATTACAAACGCTGCAGGAGGAATAAACCAATATTTCAGACCGGGAGACCTTATGTTAATAAAGGATTTTTCTTATCTGAATCTCAAAAAGGAGATGTCTGAGCTTATCGGGCAGATCACTTATGATCAGAGGAATAATTTTCAGAGCATGCCATCTCCCCTGCTGTCACAAAAATTAGAGAATGCCGCATTGCTTGAAGGAATTCCGCTTAAGTACGGGGTTTACTGGTACGTAAAGGGGCCTAACTACGAAACACCCGCAGAAATCCGGATGATTAAAAGACTTGGCGGAGATGCTGTGGGAATGTCTTCGGCGAGTGAAGCTGTAATGGCAAATCTTTGGAATATAAATGTTGCCGGAATATCTTGTATTACGAATTTTGCAGCCGGCCTCAGTGACCAGAAACTGTCACACGCAGAAGTTAAGGAAACCGCTTTAATGACCTCAGCCAATATCTCAAAACTTATCACAAGATTTACAGAATTGCTATAATTTCTGAGAAAGCACCGAGGCGGCAGATATTACTGCTGTCTCGGCTCTTAATCTGTGTTCAGAGAGATTAATCTTAACAGCATCACTGATCAGATTCAATTCCCGGCTGCTCAAACCTCCTTCAGGCCCGAACAGAAAATAACATTCTCCTGTTAAATCATGTAAATGATCAAAGTTCTGTGATGATTCCTGGTCAAGAATCACAACTTTTTTCCCTGCAAAGATTCCGGAATTCAATTCTGCACTATATGAAAGAACGGGGATATAAAATCTTATTGACTGCTTCATTGCCGAAAGAGCAATTGAATCAAGCCTCTTCAGATTCACTCCTGGTTTAACTGATTTATCCGCTTTAAAAAAAATAAAATTTGTGAATCCAAGTTCAACTGCTTTCTCAAGTGCAAATTCGAGTCTGTCACTGCTTTTAAGAACCGGGATGAGAAAGGTGAAATTTTTAAATTTGTTATTGTGACGGGTAACTGACTCAACTTTCAGTTTAGCTTCATTTTTAGAGGCGGTCTCAAAAACGGAAGTTATAAAACTTCCTCTGCCATCAGTGAGATATATTCTGTCACCGGGATGATGACGCATTACTTTAATGAGATGGAGATACTCTCCCCCGCCAAGGGTGATAACAGCATCTCCTTCACTATAATTTTCACTGTAAAAAAGTTCTATACTGCTGAAATGCTGAGGCAAGGTAATTACTCGAAAAAGTATCGTACACCTACAGCACCGTTGAGATTAAATTCAGTTGACGGTGCAAGATCCAGCAGCGGCACTACCTCAAGAAATATATCAACAGGTGAGTTTGCGAATTCATAAGCAAGCCCAAGAGGAATTCTGACACCAACCCTGCTTTTTTCTGATAATTTAAGCCTGGCGCCGAGCCCGTAGTAAAAAGGAAGTTTTCCTTTGCTGACCTTAATGAGAGAATAGTCATGAAAGAGATAATCTGCATGAATATGAAATGCGGCTTCTTTCAGAAATGACCATGCGGCCGCTGCATCAATAGCGTTATCAGCCGAAACTCTGTATTTGAGACTCAGACCGGTGGGTTCACCTGCAATGATTCCCACTCCTATTTTACCATTCTGAGCTTTTACTGAACCGGTAATGAATAATGCAAGAAAGAGCAATGAAAGAAATAATTGTGAGGAATTTTTCATTATGTACCTATTTTTATTCTTTGAAACGGACAAAAATAAAAAAAATTACCTTAATCGCTTTTGATTTAATTCATATTTACTTAAAATTGTTAAATTGTGATTGTTCCTTATCAATTTCCATTTAGTTTAATGTCATATAAAATCGCCCTTATTTTTTTGTGCATATTTTTGCATGAAATCATCGGGCAATCACAAAAAGTAACTCTGATAACTCACTGGTTACCTCAGGCGCAGTTTGCTGGATATTACATGGCTTATGAAAAAGGCTTTTTCAGGAAATATGGTCTTGATGTAACAATAAAGAATATTGATGTTGATAAACCAAACGAAGAAGAACTCACAAAGGGAAACGCGGAGTTCATCACCTCTTTTCTCTCAACTGCAATAATGCTCACTGACAAGTATGATCTGGTCAATATAGGGCAGACATCAAGAAGATCTGCGCTGGTCTTTGTTGCAAAAGCAAAGTCGGGAATAAAAAGTATAAATCAGATTGAAGGGAAAAAAATTGGTATCTGGGCTGCAGGTTTCCAGGAATTACCAAGAGCATTTATTAAGAAGTATGACCTTAAAGCCAAATTCATTCCCATTCGCTCAACCATTAACCTGTTTATTGAGGGTGGAATTGACCTTATGACGGTAATGTGGTACAATGAGTATATTTCAATAATTAATTCGGGTATTGATGAAGAAGATATGACTGCATTTTTCTTCTCTGATTATGGAATGGATGTGCCGGAGGACGGGATATATACAACCCGTGAATTTTATAAAAACAATAAAAGTGTCTGTGAGAATTTTGTTAAAGCAGTTATGGAAGGCTGGAATTACGCCAGAGATAACAGAAAAGAAACCCTGGATAATGTGATTACAAGAATGAAAGAAGCAAGAATCCCGGCAAATTATTCTCATCAATCATGGATGCTTGATAAAATACTAAAGGTTATTTTTGCAGATGGAATGAGTAATAACGGGAAACTGAAAAAAAGTGAATTTGATTTTACTTACAAAATTATGAAGCAATCGGGTTATGTCAGAAAAGAACTAACTTATGAAGAGTTTATCGGGCAATGAAATTAAACTTTATTAAAAACAGCAGTCTTAAAATACGCCTGGCAGGCTCAATTCTTCTGGTTGCAATTTCCATACTGTCACTAATGTTCGTGGTTAATTTTACGATATCACGAAACTTTATGTTTAATAATATTGAGCAGAATGCTCGCCATTTAACTTCATCCAGAATCAATGAACTCGAAAAAATATTAAAACCTCTTGAAAAAATCCCTGCTGCAGTTGCAACTTTTCTGGAAAATGAAAAAATAGACCGGGAAGACATTTACAAAATTATTCCCGGGATACTTTCCGCAAATGAAGATGTTTACGGAATCTGTATTGCATATGAACCGCTTATAAAGGGTGATAAAACAGAACTTGACGCCCCATATTTTTACAGGGATAAGGGTAGTGTATATGACCTTAACTTAAAGGATTCATATGATTATACAATATGGGACTGGTATCAGATACCGAGGATGATGAATAAAGCGATGTGGTCTGAGCCCTATTTTGATGAGGGTGCCGGGAATGTACTGATGCTGACTTATTCAGTTCCCTGGTATAAGGAGGTAAACGGGAGTAAAACGTTTCAGGGAATCGTAACTGTTGATTTATCGCTTGATAAACTTCAGAATATTGTTTCTTCAACAAGGATTCTTGACGGAGGTTATGCATTTCTGATTTCAAAAAAAGGTACGTTTCTCTCGTATAAGAATTCTGATCTGATGCTTCACCAGACAATTTTCAGCGTCTCGGATGAATATCAGATGCCCGAGTACCGTGAAATCGGACAAAGAATGATTGCGGGTGAATCAGGATTTGCTGATCTTGACGATTTTGATACAGGTGAAAATTTCCGGCTTTATTATGCTCCCGTAAAGGCAAATAACTGGTCAATAGGACTTATGATACCCAAAGATGAACTTTTTGCCGATTTAAGTGAACTTAATTTTCTTTTATATTTTATCGGACTTATAGGAATCGGCCTTCTCTCCTTCTTCACTTTTATGATCACGGGAAGACTCACCAAACCCCTGAAACATGTCTCAAATATTGCAAGTGAAGTAGCCAGCGGAAATATAAAAGCTGCTAAAACATCAATTATCGAGCTGACTGAAAACAATAAACAGATTGATCTTATGATGAATGTTGATAAAAGTCTCATCAAGGATGAAACTGTTCTTTTACTGAGGTCATTTTATGTTATGCTCGAAGGTCTTGATTCACTTACACAGAGAGTAAGGCTGGCTGTAATTCAGATAGTCTCTTCAAATAATGTAATAAACAGCTCGGTTAAAGAACTTGAAGAAGCAATCACAACTCAGGCTGCGTCAACGGGCGAAGTAACTGCATCTGCTAATGAAATTAATAATAATGTCAATTCTCTGTCTGTATCGGTTA
>CAYPMQ010000146.1:0-8573 GCA_964411625.1 uncultured Ignavibacteriaceae bacterium | reverse complement strand
CAAGACACTTTGAATTACTGACTTTTTCGCCTGCCTCGTGACATTTATTACAATTACTCAGCCCTTCATAGGCGGAGTGGGCGTTAGAAAGTTCACCCGGTGAAAACTGTGCATAAATTTCAGACGACCCTGAAATGAACAAAAACGGCAGCAGCAGAATAAGTTTTTTCATTTACTTTTCTTTATGGAATAATATGGGTTCACCAAAGCGTTTTGTTATGTGTATTCCTGATTTTTCAAGGAACTGGGTCGGGAGCTCTCCTCCGATAAATACGTAGACAAGATCATTTTCGAGTTCGGTTTTAGTTTCAGAATCAGCCGAGTTCACAAGAAGCACACTTTTATCGCTGATTTCCGAAACCATGGTTGAAAATAACGGTATAATCTTACGGGCAGTAATATACTGATTAATTTTTTCAGCATTCTTCGGCTTTAATCGCGAGAAGGCCTCAGAACGGTAAGAGAGATGAACTTCATTACCTTCATCAGCAAGCATCATTGCATTTTCAACCGCCGAATCACCGCCGCCCACAACAAGAATTTTCTGATTTCTGATAAGCTCAGGCTCAAGCAGTCTGTAAAACACTTTCTGAGAAAGCTCACCTTTGCAGCCAATTTTCCTGGGAGTTCCTCTTCTCCCTATTGCCATTATAATTCCCCTGGCTGTATAGGTGCCTTTTGTGCTCTTTATTTCAAAAAAATCTTGCTGCCTTTCAACCGATTCAACTTTTTCAAGCTCATTAATGGTAATCTGATTTTTTTCAAGAACCTCTTTCCAAAGAGTTATAAGTTCATCTTTTGAGGTTTCGTAGAGCTTAACTTTGCCATGGAGCGGTAAATCCATCGGGCTGGTCATTACGAGCTTCTGCCGCGGGAAAGAATAAACAGTACCCCCGAGAGTATCCTGCTCAAGCGTTATAAATCTGAGACTTTTTTCTTTTGCCTTAAGTGATGCTGCAATTCCTGCAGGACCTGCCCCTATAATCAGAAGATCATATTGTGCATTATTCCTGCCCGGATACTTTTTGATAAAGTACTCAACTGCCTGCTTACCCTGCTCAACCGCATTTTTGATGAGACCCATGCCACCGAGCTCTCCGGCAATAAACAGACCGGGTACATTTGTTTCAAATTCTTCGCTCATGTGGGGAAGTTCAACACCCCTTTTTTCAGTTCCGATATAAAGTGAGATTGCCTGAACTGGGCAGGCATGAAAACATGCACCATGCCCCACACATCTTGAAGTGTTAACTGCGCTTGCTTTTCCATGAACAATGGCGAGAATGTCTTTTTCGGGGCATGCCATCACACATGCTGCGCTTCCTATGCAGATGCTTTCATTTACGACAGGATGAAGAGAAACTGGTTCATGAATTCCCATCTCCTTCGCTTTTTCAATTTTTTTTATGTTTGATCTGCTCTTTTTACTCTTGCTTCTGAGATAAAAAAAGAGACTGACTGATGCAATTATCAGACCAAGAAGGTAGCCTGCAAGTTCTTCTAATAAAGATTCCAAGTTCTACAATTTTTTTATATACTCTGCCGCTCTTAAGGCAGCATCGGTTCCGGGATTATTTTTAATTAAGCTTTCCCAGATTTTTCTTGCCTTATCCTTTTCGCCCTTTGCTGCTGCAATGGCTCCCAGATTGTATTGGGCATTCAAATCTTTGGGGTCAATCTGAAGCATCATATTAGTTGATTCTTCGGCTTTAACGAAATTTTGCTCCTGAAAATAGATATAGGCTAGTTCCAGATAAACATCTTTTCTGTTCGGATTAATTTTAAGTATCCTCTGGTAGATATCTATTGCTTCCTGAGGTTTATGACTCATGAAAAGAAACTCCGCCAGTTCTCTCAGCTTAATGGTATCATTAGGATTTGCCTGCACAGCACTCTGAAGCTCCTGCATCTGCTTCTTAAATGCTTCGCTTACATTTGAAGCACTTGGTGCCCCGCCGCTTTGTACTAATCCTTTATGAACATCATCTTCGGGCATTTGTTCGCCTGAGATCTGACCCGCAGCAGGTTTACCGCTCCCGGCAGGATACTTGTTTATTAGTATGACTGCAACAAGAAAAGTGACTACAACACCTGCAATAATCAGATATAATTTACCTGTTGAGAGATTTTTGATCATTTTATTTTATTTTCCTTATAATCTTACTGCACCAAAATAAATTGTGGCTCCCACATGAATCAGCATTATTACAAACATGGTAATGGCAAAAGGGAGATGAAAAATATGCCAGTATCTGAAAAGTTTGTGCATTGATTTCAGAAGCCTTATTCTTCTGAGAAGTCTGAACTCCTGATTTGCCGTATTCAGGATCTCACTGAGCAGCGCGCCATCTGTCACGCCGCCTGATATTAGCTTGTTTCTGAATTCGGTTCTGAATTTACGAAAGTAAAATAAATCTGAAATCGCATCTTTTAATCCTGACCATGATGCATTGCTAAGGTCTCTGCCCCGGCTGCCGGCAGTTTCAATATAATCAATCATCTCTTCCGAAAGAGAGAACTCCGTTTCAAGTTTTTCCCGGTTCTCTTTACGCATCCTTGCTATATCAACTGCGTCAAGTTCATTTCCTCTTACACTCCTCGGGATCTGGATATAAATAAATCGTCCGACCACCCCGCTTGCAACTACCGCAACCATTGACCAGAAACTTACTGATACAATTCCTCCGAACTTGAATGCCGTGTGGAAAAGTACAAAAACGGGACCGACCAAACACATGAAAATATGAAACTCAAGCCAGTGTTTAAGGAAACCCCACCTGTGCATTAGTTTCACACGCTTTCTGAGCATATAAACTGCAACTCCGATGATCATCATTATAGTGCCAACCACACCGAGCAGGTGTCCCAGGGTTCCGCTGGGTTTGAGAAGCTGATGAATATCTGAATAAGGGCGGTCATGAAGAGGGAGGATGTAGTAGTTATAACCGCTGTGAATAAGAATTGCGGTGGATAACAAACCTACGGTGACAAAAAGACCTATATAGAGTGTGTGAAGTGTTTTATTCATTTCTCGTAATAATTTTGCCAAGCTATATAAAGAAATAAGTTCTGATTTTCAATATAAGTGACATGGGGATTAGAAATTTTTTGAGGTCCAATAAATTTTTAATCCCCGTGATTAACCTTCGGAGGGGTCGGTTTTAATCAAGAGTGATTTCGTGAAGAGTTCTTAACTTTGTGGTTTTGTTAACTTTCATTCCCTCAAGTTTAGAGACGAGGATGTTCAACCTGTCATTATCGGCATCATCAAAATTATCGTATGATTCTTCTGATTCAAACACAAAAAGTTCCTGAAAATGATTGGGTTTACCCTTTTCCTCATAAAGATCATAGCTTATGAGCCCGTCACCGGCTATCAAAGACTTATATTCTTTCATTGATTCAATGTACTCTTTTCTCTTTAATGGATCAATTTCATAAGAGACATTGAAGATGACTTTTGACATTTAATACTCCTTAATTTAATCAAAATCTTTTAAGTTAATACTGCCGGCAAAATTGTAATCCGCCGGACCGGTAAGCGAGAGATTTTTAATCCTGCTTTCCTTGAATTCAAAATCTATTATCAGCAAATCACCGGCTTTTGTGGTGAATTCATAAGGCGGTTGTTTAATACCAAGGGCAAATAACACCACTGCAGATGCCGCCGTACCTGTTCCGCAGGCATCGGTTTCATTTTCAACCCCGCGTTCATACGTACGTATATAATATTTGTTATCCTGCAAACTGACAAAGTTAACGTTTGTGCCCTCGGGAGCAAAGTCATTTGAATATCTTATTTCACGGCCGAATTCATAAACCGGGAATTCCCTGATATCATCATAAAAAACTTTTCTGCCCGGTATTTTTTCAATTTCAGAGATGTCAATCACTACATGCGGTGACCCGTTATCCGCAAAATGAGCATTCACAAGTCTGTTCTGCACCTTGATCTTAAAGCCTGTCTTTAACTTCTTTACCCCTCTGAGATAAAATTTAACTATACCGGGAGAGAGTATTTCACCTATGTAAACTTCATTTCTGAATTTAAGAGAAATCTTATTTTCTTCAGGCGGGTAATTGTCATTAAGAAATCTGATGCAGCAACGGGAACCGTTACCGCAAAGGCTGCCTTCAGAACCGTCAGAATTATAAAAATCTGCGGTATACTTTTCAGAATTAAGATTCAGAATAAAAACTCCGTCGGCACCTATTCCCCTTTTACGGTCACAAAGCTTTCTGATTATACTTTTCCCGGGAATAAATCCGGCATTGATGGATTGATCAATGATTATAAAATCATTGCCCGCACCATTCATTTTAGTAAATAAAATATTCGAATCCATTAATACAATTTACTTTAACATCAAGTTGTAAACAATAAAAACAAATAATTATTTTAAGGGATGTTTATGATAATACATATTGACCCCCTTATAATTATGGCTTAGTCGTGATATTTTGACGTTAAATCATGATATTTATTGATTAATCGAGGAACTTGTTCAGAATTTTCAGAATATATTTATTATTTTGATAACCTCTCTTTTCTTTAATAAATGACATAATTTTTTTATTTTAATTATTAATATTAAAAACTAACCGGAGATAAAATTGAAGAAAATATATTTCAGCGTTTTTTTGACCGTTTTACTGTTTCTTGCTGCAGGAAGTTCAGTAAAAGCTCAAAGTTTCTTTCAGAAACTGCAGTACGGTCTTGAACATAATTTCCTTCTTCCCGGAAATGAGTTCCAGATATCAGACGGCTATGAATTATCAAATATCACCAGAGGGTTTTTCCGCTACCCTCTTAGCGAGAAATTCAAACTTGAACTCGGCGGAGGATTCGGTAATTACTCAGGACGTGATTTCACAAAAGCCAAATATGCAAGTGACCTGGTTCCTTTTGATGCCAGAGTTCTTTACAAAATTGCTAACTGGGAAAGATGGCAGCCCCTCGTTTATGCAGGTGCCGGCATTTTTAATTATACCGTTAAACAAGTTCCCTACTCTAAAGGAATTCAGAACCCGCAGCAGGATATCGAATCAGCCGGCTGGGTAATTTGGTTCCCCATGGGTCTCAGTTTTGATTATATGGTTGCTGACGAGGTTACTGCAGGTCTCACACTCGGCTTCAACTATACTCTTACCGACTATCTCAATGGCTATAAAGACGGCTCACCCAAAGATGTATGGTATCATGCAGGTATCCACCTGATATTCGGCGGCGGTGATTCAAATGCTGATTCTGATGGTGACGGACTCATAAATTCTATTGAAAAAACCCTCGGTACTGACCCCAGGAATCCTGATACCGATGGTGACGGCCTTAAAGATGGTGAAGAACACCTTACCTATAAGACTGATCCGCTCAAAGCAGACACCGATGGTGATACACTTGGTGACTACGCCGAGCTAAAACAGTATATGACCGATCCGCTAAATAATGATACTGACGGTGATTCTCTGAATGACAATATCGAAATTCAGAAAACCATGACTGATCCTAAAAATACCGATACTGACGGCGATAAGCTGAAAGACGGAGAAGAGGTTAACACTCACAAAACCGATCCTAATAAAGCCGATACTGATATGGATGGTCTGAGCGACTATGATGAGCTTATGACTTACAAGACCAATCCTCTTGATGCTGATTCTGACAAAGACGGCCTTAAAGACGGAGATGAAGTTAAAAACCACAAGACAGATCCTCTGAAGATGGATACTGACGGTGATGGTCTTAACGACGGTGAAGAGGTTAATTCTCACAAAACCAACCCGACCAAAGCTGACACTGACGGCGGTACAATAAATGACGGAACCGAAATTAAACGCGGAACCAACCCGCTTGATAAATCAGATGACGTTCCGAAAGATCAGCCCAAAGTTGATGAAGCTATCGTTCTTGAAGGTATCACTTTTGATTACAACTCAGCAAACATTAAACCTGAATCAGAAGAAACCCTGAAAAAAGCTCTCAGATTCATGACCGAAAGTCCTGAAATTGAAGTTGAGATCAGAGGTTATACTGACAGTGATGGTTCAAGAGCAGCAAACCTTGACCTTTCACAGCGCAGAGCTGAATCAGTTGTAAAATGGCTGCAGGAAAAAGGAATTGATCCCAAGAGAATGAAAGCCAAAGGTTTTGGACCCGATAACCCGGTTGCTCCAAACGACACCCCGGCTAACAAGGCTAAAAACAGAAGAATTGAGTTTGTAAGAACCAAGTAATTCTGTAAAAATTTTCGGTAAAGCCCGTCTTCACCGGACGGGCTTTTTTTTACCCTCAACCACCAAGGTTAAAGCTCCTTTCCAATCATTCTCCCAAGGAAAAGCATTCATACAACCATACTGCCTTACCTGAAAAGTCCGTCTTCACCAGACGGGCTTTTTTTTTTGCACGTTATTCTGATATGAAGTACCCTTACAGTCATCACTTCCGCACCACCTTTTTATCAATAAAAGAAATCACAGACTCCTTAAAAAATCTGCATCAATCTGTAATAATATGTTTCAACTTCGCAGCTTTCCGTTTATGCTGCTGGCAGGCAATCCATTCCAATCAGCCCATCCATTCAATCAATTCACTCTCTTCATTCTGATCACTCTTTTTGTGTTCCATAATGCTGTCAATCATTCAATCCATTCCAATCAGCCCATCCATTCATTCAATTCACTCTCTTCATTCTGATCATTCCAATCATTCTCCCCGTGAAAACCACCCACACAACCATACAGCCATACAATCCATTCCTTCTCCCCTTCCTACTTATGCAGCATATTAAACTCTCCTTTGAACTGCCCCCAATATTCAGTAAGTTTCTGTACACCAAAAAATAAATTAGGTAAATCATGGACATTAAAGATAAAACGATACTGATTCTTGGCGGATGGGGACTCGTCGGAAAAGCAATTTCACGGAAACTGATCCCTGAAAACCCGAAAAGAGTAATTATCACATCCCTCAAAAAAGAAGAAGCATTAGAGGAGCTGGATTATCTCAGAAAAACCTATCCGGATAAACCGGCTGATTATTTCGAAGCAAGATGGGGAAACGTCCTGCTGAGAAAAGAATTCAAAGATGAAGACAGAACAGCCCTCCTCAAAGATCCGGTAAAACGTAAAAGAATGATTCAGGATGTAATGGAAGAGCTCGATGATGATATTCTGCAAAACGCCTTCCTGTATGACCTCCTCAGAGAATTCAAACCCGACATCCTCATAGATTGTATAAACACAGCCACCGGAATAGCTTACCAGAACATTTTCTCGGCATATAAATCAATGACAAAAGTTATGTATGGTGACTTTACCCGTGAAGAGCTTGTTGAAGAGGCCGAAAAACTGCTGGCAGTAATCTACATTCCGCAGCTGATCAGACATATACAGATTCTGTATAATGCAATGCATGATTTCGATACGAAGCTTTATCTTAAGATAGGTACAAGCGGTACAGGAGGCATGGGTCTGAATATTCCCTACACTCACAGTGAGGAAAAACCTTCCCGTGTACTTCTGAGTAAATCTGCGGTTGCAGGCGCCCATACACTTCTCCTTTTCCTTATGGCACGTACTCCTTATACAGCAATTACCAAGGAGATAAAACCTGCTGCAGCTATTGCATGGAAAAAGATCGCATTTGACACTATTAAAAAAGGTGGTAAAGAGATACTCATTAATGACGTTCCGTTTGATGCCGTTATTCCGCTTAAAGGTAAGTTAAAAGCAGAGATTGAAAATAAATTCAGAGAAGGCGAGCCTCTGAAATCGGTATTCATTGATACAGGCGAGAACGGAATTTTTTCACGCGGAGAATTTGAAGCAATCACGGCACAGAAACAGATGGAATTTGTAACTCCTGAAGAAATTGCGGCAGACGCAGTTTTTGAAATCAAAGGCGGCAATACAGGTCATGATGTTATCAATGCGCTTGATAATGCAAACACTCATCCCACTTACCGCGCCGGTTACATGCAGCATCTGGCAGTTGAAAAACTGAAGGCGCTTGAAAGATACCATAACACAGATAGTATTGCTTTTGAGATGCTTGGTCCGCCCCGTCTTTCAAAACTTTTATTTGAAATCTATTTCCTGAAACGTCTTTACGGTACAATGAAAGATATCGTGAAGGTCGATCCTGTAAAGATGTCGCGTGATATGAAAAACCTGCTCAGGACTAATGACAGCCTCAGGAATCAGGCACTTTCAATTGGCATACCGGTCCTCATCGAAGACGGTAAAACACTTCTGCGCGGTAATGTAATGAAGATACCGCCTTTTGGTATGGAAAAAGAGCTTGAAATCAATGATGAAAACATAGATAAATGGGCACACGCCGGTTGGATAGATCTCAGGGTTGAAAACATGGAACTATGGCTCTCACGTCTGAATGATATCATGGATGAGGCAAATGCCATTCCTGAAGAAGACACCTCTTCACTTCACGTAAGAACCAAACAATACTGGAACTACTTCAATGAAATAGATATTGGCCGTGTTGTTTCCTGGATCTTCATACATGAAGAAAAAGGCCCGAGAATGAAGGATTAGAGGGTGGAGAGAGTGTTACC
>CAYPMQ010000145.1:5970-8606 GCA_964411625.1 uncultured Ignavibacteriaceae bacterium | reverse complement strand
ACCATATAGGCGGTGTGGCAAACAAAGTCTCAGATATCGTGGAATCTTATGATCCTACCGCAGCAAAGTTTAAAGAGATCATTGGTATAATTGCAGCCGCTCTCGCCCCTGAGTCAGAACTATTCTGGTCTGAATTCAAAGAACATATGACAAATCACTGGGAGGAGATTGAAAGATTCAGGGAAATTCAGATCAGGAAAAACTTCGGGAGGCTTTTTTCAGATGGCATCAGAGAAGGAATCATGCGGCCATATCCCCATGAGTTTACCATTACCATTTTTCTCGCAATAATCAGATCGGTGGTGAACCCTGTGTTTCTGAGTAAATCAGGGAAAAATTTTGATTATGTGGTGAGAACAGTTTTTGAGATAATTACAAACGCCTTCTTCACTGAGGAAGGCTCAAAAAAATTAAATGAATTAAACAAAACGGAGGATAAATGAAATATTTAATATTGCTGGCTGCGGCCCTAATGATTGCCGGCTGCGGAAACGGTGATAGCAGAAGTGCTATTGAAGTTAACGGAACTCTTGAATCAACTGAAGTCACACTTTCTGCTCAAAGCGCAGGTGAGATTATCAGCCTCATGACTGATGAAGGCAGTAAAGTGTCTGAAGGAGATACTCTGATAATGATTGATAATTCAGCTTTATTACTCCAGCTCATCAGGGCTGAGGCACTCTCAGAATTGTCAAAAGCACAGTATGATTTACTCGTAACCGGAGCCAGAAGCGAAGATCTAAAAATAGCTGAAGAACTGTTTAATCAGGCGTCATTCAACTATGATCAGGCTAAGAGAGATAAAGAGCGCGGTGAAAACCTCTTAAAAACCGGATCAATTACACAAAAGCAGTATGAAGATCTTAAGCTAAAGCTTGAGGTTGCTTTTTCACAATACACTTCTGCAAAAAACAATCTTGAAAAAATGAAGAATATAGCAAGACCTGAAGAGATTCGTCAGGCTGCTGCTAAGCTTAAAGAAGCTGCTGCCAACGCTGATATTATCAAAAATGCAATTCGGAAAACTTACGTTATAGCTCCCATCAGCGGAGTGGTAGTTAAAAAATTCGTCAACCGGGGTGAGGTTGTTAATATGCTTACTTCGCTGATTAAGCTCTCTGATCTTTCTTCACTTGATCTGATTGTATACGTAAAAGGTGAAGACCTCGGACTTGTAAAAACCGGGCAAAAAGTTGAACTTGAAATAGATTCTTACCCGGGCAAAAAGTATGAAGGGAAAATAACGTACATCTCTTCAGAAGCCTCTTTCACCCCTAAAAATATCCAGACCAAGGATGAAAGAACCAAACTGGTTTATAAAGTGAAGGTTAAAGTTAATAATCCGGCAGGTGAGCTGAAAGATGGTATGCCGGCCGATGCCAGAATTTTATTGTGATACCGGCTATGGAAAACAGAGAAAAAATACTTGAGGTTAGCAGTCTCAGGAAATCTTTTGGTGAAGTTGAGGCAGTGAAAGGCATTTCATTTCATCTGTACAAAGGAGAAATGTTCGGTCTGGTGGGTCCTGACGGAGCCGGTAAAACCACAACCATAAAGATGCTCACAGGTTTGCTCGCACCCGATGAAGGAGCCATAACTTCCGGCGGATATGACCTGAAGACAAACAGAAAAAAGGTACAGTCACAAATTGGCTATCTTTCACAGAAATTCAGTCTTTACACAGATCTGAGCGTTGAGGAAAACATAACCTTTTTTGCAGAAATTAACGGAGTGGAAAATTTCAGAGACAGGATGAATATGCTTCTGGATTTTACCAGACTCTCAAACTTTAAGGACAGAATAGCAGATAAGCTCTCGGGCGGTATGAAACAAAAGCTTGCGCTCTGCTGCGCACTGATTCACGGTCCAACAATACTTTATCTTGATGAGCCCACGGTAGGGGTTGACCCCGTATCAAGAAGGGATTTCTGGAAGATACTTTCTGACCTGCTGAAGACCGGGATTACAATCCTACTTACCACCCCCTATCTTGATGAGGCGGAAAGATGTTCAAGAGTGGCCTTACTTCATAAAGGAGAAATTATGATTATGGATGAACCTGAATTGATAAAAGCTGCAACAGGAAAGAAAATCCTTGAGATTTTTCCCGATCAGCCAAGAACGGCATTTAAAATCCTCCGGGAGCATTTATTTAACAGTCAGCTCTTCGGAGACAGAATTGACATCATCACTCCTGAACCTGACAATGAATTATCACTTGTCACCGATCTGATATCCAAAGCGGGAGTAAAACTCATTACGCACAGAATAACAGAACCTAATCTTGAAAATGTATTTATTGATCTTGTGGAATCAAATTATAACTGAGAGAAGTTTGAAATGAAAAAGTTTATTGCAATTATACTGGTTCTGGGCACTTATTTGGCTGCTCAGACAAAAATTTACACGCTTGAGGAAGCCGTTGAAAAGGGACTCGGATCATCAAGGGTACTCTCTTCAGTGAAGAGTAAAATGAAAGCCTCCGAAGAAAAGGTATCTGAACTTAATGCTTCCCGGCTTCCGCAGGTTAAATTCTCCGCCGGATATACAAGGCTGAGTGAAGTTGACCCGTTTGAGATTAAACTCCCCATTTTTCCTGCCCCCGTCAAAATTCAGGATGTTGTGCTTGATAACTG
>CAYPMQ010000145.1:0-5960 GCA_964411625.1 uncultured Ignavibacteriaceae bacterium | reverse complement strand
CCGCTTTTTACGGGAAACAGACTAAGTTCTCTTAAAGATGCAGCCGTGAAAAATCTTGCAGCTGATATGAATGAATATCAGGCTGAACTCAACGAGGAAACCTTCAGAATAATTAATTCATATTTTAACTTTCAGAGAGCACAGAACCTTTCCGAAATATTTGAAAAGAACCTTGAGGTGATTTCAAAAAGATTAAATGACGCCGTTAACCTTTATAATAACGGACTCCTCACCAAAAATGATCTGCTGAAGATTGAGGTGCAGAAAAAGAATCTTGAGCTGAGAAACCTTGAATCAAAAGACAATCTGCTTCAGGCCAGGGCAGCTTTTAATCTTCAGATAAGTGAGGAACTCAACAGTAACACCGGCGTGGTAAAAACCGACCTGAATATTTCCCTTAAGGAATATGATCTGAACAGTATGATCGGGAAAGCCCTGGCTCAAAGAAATGAACTGCTTGCCGCCGGAAACAGACTTGCCGCCGGTGAAGAACTGGTTACGGCTAATAAAGCGGGGTGGTATCCCGAAATTATGTTATTCGGAAATTTTTACTACTCAAGGCCCAATCAGAGAATACAGCCCGTCAGGGATGAATTTAATGAAACCTGGGATGCCGGCGTTGCTCTTTCATGGAGCCTCTGGGATTGGGGAGCTACATCCTCAAAGACAGGACAGGCTGAGCAGGAAGTATTAAGAGCAAAGGATAACATCAGTCTTATGAAAGACAGAATTTCACTTGAGGTTTATCAGAGCTTTCTGCAGTATAAAACGGCTTACGAAAAAATTCAGCTCAGCAAACTTGCACTTGAACAGGCACTGGAACAGGAAAAAATAGTTGAATCATCGTTTTCTAACAATTCCGCAACTTCTGCCGATGTAGTGGATGCATCTAATTCGCGTATTACTAATGAGATAGAACTTCTTAATTCCGTTATCAATTTCTGTCTTGCAGAGTTCAAGCTCTTAAAAGCAACCGGCAGCAGCCTGAGGGAGAAATTACATTGAACTCAATAGAAGTTGATAATCTCACAAAAAAATTCGGCAATTTCACATCGGTAAATAGTGTCACCTTCAGTGTAAAGCAGGGTGAAATATTTGGTTTTCTGGGTGCAAACGGCGCAGGAAAATCAACCACAATAAAAATGTTGTGCGGGTTGCTTGAGCCCACTTCAGGCGATGCAAAGGTGGGAGGATTCAGCATCAGAAAAGAGCCGGATAAAGTCAAAACAGTCATCGGTTATATGTCACAGCGATTTTCTCTTTACAATGATCTGACAGTGGAAGAAAATATTAATTTCTTCGGAGGTGTTTATGGTCTTTATGGCAGTTTTTTGAAAGAAAGACGTGAATGGATACTTGATATAGCTAATCTGCGCGGCAAACAAAATACTCTTACCGGATCACTTCCCGGAGGCATTAAACAGCGTCTGGCGCTCGGCACTGCGGTGATCCACCGGCCGGGCATCGTTTTTCTGGATGAACCAACCAGCGGTGTTGACCCTGTTTCAAGAAGATCTTTCTGGGAACTCATTCATTCACTTTCTGAAGACGGTATAACTGTTTTTGTAACCACCCATTATCTTGAAGAGGCAGAGTTCTGTTCAAACATCGTACTGATTGATGCGGGAAAACTTATAGCTGAAGGGAATTCAAAGTTCCTTAAATCTAATTACATCAGAAATAAGATATTCGAAATTAGATCACCTTCTCTGATTGAGCTTCTTGACAGTGCAAAAAAACTGCCGTTTGTTGATGATGTTTCAATTTTCGGTAACTCTGTGCATCTGATGGTAACCTCTGAGATAGAAGAAGCTGAAGATCTCAAAAACCGACTTGAAAGCATGACCGGAATCACTCTCTCTGCAATAGAAGTTATTCCCCCCTCTCTTGAAGATGTATTTATTCACCTGCTTGAAGGGAAAAAGTAATATGAACATAAAAAGAGTAAAAGCGATTGCAAAGAAAGAACTCAAGCACGTATTGCGTGATAAGGTTCTGCTGCTGCTTCTGCTGATTTTCCCTGCATTCCTGATTTCATTTTTCGGTTATGCTATAAATTTTGACGTACAGAATATTAAGTTATCGGTGTTTGATGCAGATAAAAGTTCTATCAGCCGTGAATTCATTGATGGTCTGACCGCCAGTGAGTATTTTGATCTCTCGGTGTATATGCTAAGTTCCCGGGAGGCGGAGTCTGTTCTTGAGCATAAAGAAGCTGCCGCTGCAATAGTGATTCCCGACGGATTTAATGCAGATATCAGAAACGGTAAAAATACCGCCGTACAGATTCTGATTGACGGAGTGGATGCTAACACAGCCAATATTATCAAGAACTATCTTGAGGCTTACGTTAATATTTTTAATACTCAGGCAATAAAAGATATAGCCGCTCTTAAAGGTACGGAGCTAAAAGTACCGTTAAATTACAGTCCCGTTTTCTGGTACAACCCCGATCTCAGCACTACCTACTTTCTGGTGCCCGGGCTCATATCAATGATCCTGCTTATTACGGGAGTTATAAGCGTTTCCCTGACTTTCGTAAAGGAAAAGGAAAAGAGCACAATTGATCAGATAAACGTATCACCGGTTACAAACGGTGAGCTCATTACCGGTAAAATTCTTCCATATATAGCGTTATCGCTTATTGATGCTATCATTGTGGTTGTACTCGGCTATGTGCTATTCGATGCCGTGGTTCAGGGAAGTTATCTGCAGCTATTTCTATCAACCCTTGTATTCCTGTTCTCGTGTATATCCCTGGGGTTATTTGTTTCGGTAATATCTGATTCACAGCAGGTTGCATTTACTGTGGGTACATTCATCACTCTTCTGCCCTCATTCATTTTATCCGGATTTATCTTCCAGATTGAAAGCATGCCAAAATTCATACAGATCATAACCAATATCACCCCGGCTAAGTTTTACAATGTAATACTCAGGGCAATTTATATACGCGGGGTGGGCTGGGAAAACTTCTGGCCTCAGATTATTTATCTGCTGATTTTCTCAGGTATTTTCCTCATCCTTTCAATTAAAATAACCCGGAAAAAGAGGGATTTGTAAAATGAGAACAATTTTAGAAATTATAAAGAAAGAATTCGCTCAGTTCAAACGTGACCCAAAGATGTTCGGAGTTATTCTGGTTGCTCCTGTTATGCAGCTCGTTTTTCTCGGTTTTGCGGCAACTCTTGATGTGAAAGTTATCAAGACTTATATTCTTGATAATGACCGTTCTGATAAATCTGCCGAGCTGATACGTGAGTTTTCAAGCTCAGAGTATTTCAGAATAGACGGTTATGTTGCAGATTACAATGAACTTACAAAAGTTATGGATGGCGGCAATGCGCTTATAGCCTTTGTCATTCCTGAAGGATTTGAAAAAGATCTGGAATCAGGTAAAACTGCCGAACTCCAGGCTATTATAAACGGGTCAGACGGCAATACCTCCTCAATTGCATCCGGTTATGCACTATCTGTTATATCTGCATACTCAAACAAAATCATGATGAACAAACTTGAGATGAGAGGAGTCAAACAACTGCCTGCAGGCAGAATTACTGCAGATACAAGGGTCTGGTATAATCCCATGCTGCTCTCCAGATATTTTATGGTTCCGGGAATTGTAGGGCTGCTGCTTACTGTTATTACGTTAATCCTTACATCTCTGGCAATTGTCAAAGAAAAGGAAATAGGGACACTTGAACAGATAATAGTGACACCCATTAAACCATATCAGATCATAGCCGGAAAACTGATTCCCTTTGTAATAATGGGTTTTATATCAGTGGTGATAGTTATTACCGCAATGAGGGTTATTTTTGGAATTGAAATAAGAGGAAGTCTTGTTTTCCTTTTTATCTCAGCGTTCTTCTATATATTTACAACTCTGGGTCTCGGTCTGCTGATTTCAACCATAACTAAGAATCAGCAGCAGGCTATGATGGTGGCAATGTTCGGAGTAATGATGCCGATGGTTTTTCTTTCCGGTTTCAATTTCCCGGTTGAAAATATGCCAAAGGTATTTCAGTACATAAGTGATTTTATTTCACTGAAATATTTTCTGAATATTATAAGGGGTGTTATACTGAAAGGATCAGGATTTACAGATCATATTCATGATTTTATAATGATTATCCTACTTGGAACGCTCATTCTTTCAATCAGTATATTACGTTTTAACAAAAGGCTTGAATAAACTGAAATATTTTCATTTAATTTTGCTGATTTTGCTTACGGGCATTATATACGGACAGTCAAATGGATCTCTTGCATTCAAGAAGAACCGTCCGCAGGATAAAAGATATACCCCCGGTCTTACTGTTGATATGCAGTACCGTATGGCAGAGAAGTTTTTTCTCATCAGAGAGGCTAACGCAGGAATTGCCGAGGCTCAGCACGAGCTCGGAATAAGGTATCTGCTGGGCGAGGAGTTTGAAAAAGATACCACCCTCTCTTATTTCTGGATATCGAGAGCTGCAGATGCCGGTCATATATCGGCAAATTACAATCAGGGTATATTTCTGATGAACGGATGGGGTACAAAATGGAACCCGTTTGAAGCCTACTCAAAATTCAGGTATGCGGCGTTTGCAGGAATGCCTCAGGCTCAGTTTATTATCGGGATAATGTTTACTGAAAATCTCATTATCCCCAGAAACCTTGATTCTGCCTGTGCATGGGTGAAAAAGGCTGATCAGGCCGGCTATGAACCTGCACGTGATGTTATGCAGCGTCTGATTGCAGCGGGCGCTAAAGACGGAGATATACAGTCTGAAACTGCTAAGGATACAAAAGGTGAATCAGGCTCAGAGATTTCTGCGCGGAGTGTGCTCCTCTATATAAATTTTGATCCTGACACAACCAAACCTGTCACCGACAGCCTCATAGCGAAAGAACTGACCGATAGTTTTTCAAGGCTTCCGGGAGCTGACACTGACTTTGTTAAGTTCTCATCCCCTGATTCGATCACATTTGACAGTTCTCTTGTTATTGCCGCGGATTACGGGAGTCCGGAAGCAATGGCTGCACTTGGCAGAATATATGAAAAGGGGCTTGGAACAGCTCCTGACAGAGTGATGGCTGCGATATGGTACCTCAGGGCTTACAAATATGAATCTACGCTCGGCGGAAGATTGTTCAATGAAATTCTCGGCTCACCCGGGCTCATTAACGAGATAGAGAACAGGGTGTACAAAAACGATAAAAACGCTGCTTATCTCTGGGCACTTCTTACTTTTGCCGGAGCAAATTATAAAATTGATATTGAAGATGCAAAGAAGATACTTACCGATCTTGCCGCATCAGGATACATTTTTGCGATCCTTGACCTTGCACAGTATTACTACTCAGGCAATTATTTTAAACAGGACTTGGAAAAGGCTGACGGGCTGCTGAATATGGCTTATGGTTTGGGAAACAATGAAGCTCCCATAAGAAAAGCAAGCTATCAGCTCAGAGATGATCTTAATCCCGTCAATATAAAGAATCTGTTATCAGTGCTTGATAGCGGCATAAACAAAGGCTCGCTCATTGCTCAGACAATGAAAGGGTACTGTTATCAGTTCGGGATCGGGGTTGAACAGAGTTATACAAATGCCTCACGGTTATATATGGAAGCTGCAAACCGGGGCAGTAATGCCGCATTCAGTTTTCTGAGAAAAATGTATGATTCGCTAAGACCCGCCGGTGATGAATTCAGATTGGCAGAAGAATAACCCATTTTAGATCCGGTCGTTTTGAATTTCATTATTTTGTGAATATTATTCAATACGACAAAACACACAATACCGGTGAAAAAATGAAATATCTGACTAATGAATGCTGAGTGCAGCTATCTGTGAAGCTAAAATGGGACATGCAGAAGGCGGAATCCCTTTTGGCGGTGCTATCTTGACAGCGAGGGTAATCTTCCCGGCGCAGGGCATAACCGCCGTGTTCAGGAAATTGAACAGTCAATCCAT
>CAYPMQ010000144.1:0-8628 GCA_964411625.1 uncultured Ignavibacteriaceae bacterium | reverse complement strand
GATATTCTTCAGGAACTAAAAATTTCTAACAGAGGGATTATTCACGAACCCAACCGCCCGACAACAATCAAGACAAGAGTAATTGCCGCAAATCAGCATGTGGTAAGGATTGATAAGGAAACCAAAGCCGATATCACCGAAGATAATGTCAGGAAAATTCTTTCGATACTTGAGGAACATAAAAACTCTATAGACGCTATAATATTACAGGACTACAACAAAGGTGTTATGACTGCCTCGCTCATTGATGAAGTTATTGCGTTTGCGAGGAAGAATGACATTCTTATTACGGTTGATCCCAAGTTCAGTAACTTTTTCAGGTACAAAGGGGTAACGGTTTTCAAGCCTAACAGAAAAGAAGCTGAGGATGTGCTCGGAATTAAGATCAGAACTGATGAAGATGTCAGGTTTGCAGGCGAAAAACTTCTTGATGAACTGAAAGCAGATTATGTTCTCCTTACCCTTGGTGAAGGAGGCATTGCAGTTTTTGAAAAGGGTAAAGAACATAAGCGAATGCCGACAAAAGCGAGAAAGGTAGCTGACGTTTCAGGTGCGGGCGATACGGTTATTTCAACTCTTACAATAGCGCTTGCAGCAGGAGCAAATATTTATGAAGCCTGTTATCTCGCCAATTATGCGGCAGGGATTGTTTGTGAGGAAGTGGGAATCATACCTATTGAAATTGACAAGCTTTTTGAAACCGTGGGTAATCATTGATATGAAGACACTTTACACACGTGAAGAAATTAAGGATGTAAGAGCTGTTCTTAAAGCCGAAGGCAGGAAAGTGGTGTTTACAAACGGTGTTTTTGACATACTCCACGCAGGGCATGTTGATTACCTCAATAAAGCGCGCGCCGCAGGCGATGTTCTTATTCTGGGACTCAACTCTGATGCTTCAGTAAGAAGAATAAAGGGGGAAAAGAGACCCATAGTGCCTGAGCATGAACGGGCTTTTGTGCTTGCAAACCTGAAGGCGGTTGATTATGTTACCCTCTTTGAAGAAGACACCCCGCATGAAATTATATCAGACCTCATTCCTGATATTCTGATTAAAGGCGCAGACTGGGCAATTGATAAGATTGTCGGCAGGGATATTGTTGAAGCAAACGGCGGTATTGTTAAGACTATTGAATTTGTGAATCAGACATCAACAACGAACATTATAAAGACAGTAATAGAAAGATATGGCGGCTGAAGACCCCAGACTTTTGAATCCCGATGAGAATGAAGAAACGCCCGGGAAAACTGACAATCATGATGCTGAACTGAATCAGAAAAATGACACACAGTTGAAGGGGGAGAATTACGCTCATGAGGGTGAGAAAAATACAGAAGCACCTCAGTCCGCAGAACTGAAAAAGGAAGCTGACAACGCTTCTGAACCCGTTCCCGAAATTGATGCGGAGCCTGATGACTCAATAAGGAGCGGCGGAATAAAAGAGAAAAAGCTACTCATTAAAAAGAGAAGTATTCCCGTAAGAATATTGCGAAGAATCTATCTTTTATTCCTTCTGTTTATTGTCTGCGTTGCAGGATTCCTTGGATTCACACAGACGCAGACATTCAGGGATATTGCCCGTGACCAGGTTTTATCAATTCTCAACGGCACAATAAACGGCCGACTGGAACTAGAGAAAATTGAAGGCACAATATTCACTTCACTTATCCTGAAGAATGCCGCAATATATGATTCCGCAGGGAACAAGGTGATCGGGCTGCAAAAGCTTGAGCTCTATACAAGTCCCACAGAATTGTTACTGAAAACAATACACGTCAGGAATCTGATCATTGACGGGCTGGAGGCAAAACTGGAATCAGACAGCCTGGGCATTATGAATATCGCAAAGATATTTCCCCCTTCAGAGGAACCTGAGGACACAGCAAAATCGGAATTTCCTTTCAAGATCAGAGTATCAAACCTCGAGATCAAAAACTCATATATTTCGCTTCAGGATTATAAACACCACGGCAGCGAAGAAAATTATGATCAGCTGAATTTTGCCGATTTCAGACTCAAAGACTTTAACCTTAAGCTAAGTGCCAATGCTGCGATATCAAAAGATGAGTATTCGGTTAATATAGACGCCTTTTCATTTGATCCCAACTTCCGTTTCTTCAGAAATTTTTTTCTCGCGGCTGAGATATACGTTAACGGGGGTGATATCAACCTTAACTCATTCCGGCTATCAACAAAAAACACCTCGCTTGATGCTGCACTGAAAGTAAGTGGTATAAATTTTTTCAAGGATACCGTTATTACAGATCAGAAGCTTTCCGGTCTTGCAGTAAATCTCACTCTTGCATTAGAGCCTCTTAACTTTGATGATCTCGCCACGTTTGTGCCCGGTCTCAGTTTCCTGAAGGGGGATATCAAAGGCAATATCAGCGTTGAAGGCACTTTGGGCCGTCTTGAAATACCTGAACTCAGACTCCGGTACGGAGCAACAGATCTCAGAGCAGAAGCATTCCTCAGGGATATGTTCAGTCCGCAGGGGCTCTATATTTATTCAAAAATCATCAATTCAAAACTCTACCCGGCGGATCTAACAAATATAATGCCCTCACTTGAGCTGCCTGATTACGATTATCTTGGTGAGATTATTATAGACAGCCTGAGCTACTACGGCAAACCAGACAATTTTAACTCGGGTGCGCATCTGCGTTTAAAAGATGGCGTGCTGATCAATCAAGGCCGTATGGATTTCTCAGGGAAGGAAATGAAATATGAAACCCTGATTCAGGCAGTAAATCTTGATGTTTCGTCATTTACCTCTTACCCGCTCGTGCTCAATACCACTGCCGAGATAGCCGGTGAAGGCACCGACCTAAAAACGATGCTGATGGATATCATGCTTGACGGAACCGGCACACGCGCAGCCGGATCGCTGTTTGAAAAGTTTGATTTGACTGCAAAAGCGGAAAACGGAATCCTGAATTTTGACGCCGATTTCAAAGCCGGAGCGCAGGATGGTAAAATTAAGTCAGAAATTGACTTTAAGCCGGAAAAACCCTCATACTATATTAATGCCGTCTTTGATTCACTTAATCTTGCGTCTTTGCTTCCTGATACCGCTTCAGCCAAAACAGTTCTGAACATTACCCTCGAGGCATCAGGTGATGGTTTTGATCCGGAGAACATGAACGCTCTGCTTACTTCGGAAATAAAAAATTCTTCAATAAATGATCAGAGATTCGGTAAAGTTAACGCAACACTCCAGATTGAAGCATCCGATAATTCAAAAAAGAGAATAGAACTTGCATCAAACATAGCAGATATTAAATTCAACGGTGATTTCACTTACGCCAATCTTGCTCAGGTGATCTCAACGCAGCTTGATTCGCTCGGGCAGAGCATCAGAAAAAAAATTGAACTCTACTTCCCCTCTTTTTATGATAAAGATACCATAATAATGGCGCCGGTTCTGCTTACGGTTAAACCCCCGAAGCCAAAACCCGGTAATATACCTGCAACTGATTTGAGCGACTCAGTTGATGTTAAGTTTGAAATGAAATTCAATGACCTCTCCCTCTTCTCAATTTTCATGAACAACAAAATATTTGTTATTGACGGAGTGATAAAAGGAAGGCTGATATCTGACTCGATTCAGTTCTATACAGGATTGACAACCGATCTTAAATCTGTTGAATACTCTGACGGGAAAGATTTCACTATCGTATCCAATTCAAAAACCGGACTTGAGGTATATCATAATCCGGGTAACTATGCTCTTGAGGATATCACTGTTAATATTACATCTGACACAAAGAGAATTTACTCTATAAGCGGTGAGAATGTCACCACAATAAAAGATATCCAGATGATGGGGGGCATCCGCAAAAGCAAATTCGATCTTGAGCGCATCAGCCTTAATGTGAATGACTTCCTGAAGGCAAAGCTTGCAGCGGCTTCTGACTTCAACAAAGACAGCCTCTTTTTTGATATTTATGAAGCTGTGGTCAAGTATAATGACTTTGAAGTGGTTAATGATGAAAATATTCTGATAACGGTTTCTCGTGATATGCTGCGACTGATAAACTTTAATCTCGGCAGGGGTGAAGCTTATATCAGTGCAAACGCCGCCATACGCGATGACTCAATTGCCTTGTTTGATGCTGAATTAAAGGGACTCAGAATAGCTGATGTGGTTGAAAAAATGCTCAAACTACAACTGACAGATAAATTTGACGGACTGCTTGATTTCACAATGACTGCTTCGGGAACACTTTCCGATCCCAAATTCAGAATGCGGTTTGCAGGTGACAATCTTGTTTATAATGGAAGCAGCCTGGGGCTTATTGACTGCAGACTCAATTACTCGGATAAAACATTGTACCCCGATTTCACCTACTACAACAACAAGAAGAATACCAAAGACTCACTTCTTTTTATCAGAGGAGAAATTCCGTTTGAGCTTGCAGTGTATCCGTTCACTGACAGCATACCCGATGACAGGCTGTTTGATGTTGACGTGGTTGCTCAAAACTTTTCGGTTGCATCGCTCGGGGTGCTGATTCCTTACACACGTGAGGTTAGCGGGAAAGTGGAGTCGAAAGTAAAAATATCCGGCTATTTCCCAAACATAACCCAGGAAGGCTCGCTCAGGCTTTCGGATGCATCCTTTATTGTAACCCCCACCAAGCTTAAATACGGCGGCAGCGTTGAACTCTCACTCAAAGATTCAACCCTTACAATTGATAAGCTGCTGGTTGAAAACCTCGGTGAAGTAAAACACAAGGGGAAAATCAACGGATCAGGAACAGTCAATTTCTCCGGGCTGGAGCTGAGTAAAATAAACCTTGCGATAACGGGCGATCTAACGGTGATTCAAAGCACCAAGCCAAATAACATCCTGCCGTTTTCGGGCATTCTCTATATGGCAACCGAAAATCCCATAGAGTACAAGTTTGATAAAGGTTATTCAACTCTTACTGCAAATATAATTGTCAGGGAAGGTAACCTGGTGTTCCCGCCCCTGAAAAATACTTATAAAGGGGTCAACTCAAATTACATTTACAGGGATATAGAAGTTAAGCTCACGGGCACCGGTCCTGACAGAGATAAAGAAAAAATAGATGCCATTCTCGATAAAAACAGATCAAAGTTCGATTCAAAAAAGGGCGTGAACATGAACTTTGATTACAGGGTTAAGGTAAAGCTCGAAAATGAGGCAGCAATAGTCTTCTTTTTCTCGGAAGAGGCAAATCAAAAGCTGAACGCCAAGATGCAGGGAGAGCTTATCTATGAACAGGAAAAAGGCTTCCAGAACGTTCAGGGTGAACTTAAACTTCTTGACAACTCGACTCTTGAATTTCTTAAAACCTTTCAGGCAGAAGGAATTATCAGGTTTGAGAGTGATATAGCAGATCCTTATCTGGATGTAACCGCCCGCTACAAATCTTATTATATCTTCACCCAGAACAACAATGATCAGGAAAAGGAAGTACAGGTAAAAGTTAAGCTTAAAGGTGCTCTCTCAAATCTTGCAACCTCTTTCACGAAGGCTGAAGATAATATTGCGGTGTATGTTGGAGCAGATGATATAAGTAATGATGTGGCATCAGTACAGTATGACAAAGCGGACGCCGTCTGGTTTATCCTGACAGGTAAGTTTAAAAGTGATCTTACTCAAGAAGATAAATCAAGCGCAGCGGGTCAGGTAAATGCCATTACCGGAACGGCAACATCATTGGCGGGTTCCCTCCTCGGCGGACTTCTCTCAAGCTACCTTGGCGACTTTGTGCAGTCAATCGAGTTCAGAAACAGCGGAACAGATACGAAATTCAACCTCTCGGGCAGAATAAGAGATATAAAATACACATTCGGCGGCAATACAAACTTTCTTTCAGATCTTTCAAGCGCAAATTTCAAGTTTGAAATCCCCGTCATCAGTAACCTCCTTTTCAGAGTTGAAAGAAAAGAATCAGGTTCTGAAACCAGCGCCAAAGGACAAATGATCAACGAGCTCGGTCTGAAATTCCGGTTTGAGTTCTGAGACCGGTTTTCAATGTACTGTGTGCTGGGGATTATGTTTCCTGTTTCTCCTCTGCTGTTTTCAGTCGCCCGCGCACACACAACCAGTCAGCCGCCTGTTCTGATCACCACCTTTTGATTCATACTGAATAATGCCTCATGCCTTTCTGCATTTATCCCTGACATTACTCCCAAATTTATATAAAATATCCCTGACTTTACTCCTGTTTTAACATAAAATATCCCTGACTTTACTCCTGTTTTAACATAAATTATCCCTGACTTTATAAGATTTATCTGAATTGCATGATACCACGTATAAAAATTAAAGAGCTCAGGAAGTGGGCAGCTTCATCTAACCGAAAACCTCTGATAATCAGAGGAGCAAGGCAGGTTGGTAAAACCACGCTGGTCAGAATGTTCTCAACTGACTTTGAACAGTATATCGAATTAAATCTCGAAAAACTGAGCACAGGAAATTGTTTGATCTGGCCGGGAATATAAATCAGTTGGTTGATGCACTCTTCCTGTATGCCTCTAAACCGAAAACCGCAGGCAGGACTCTTATATTTATTGATGAGATTCAGAACTCAGCAAAGGCGATTTCACTGCTGCGGTATTTTTATGAGGATTATCCTGATTATTACGTAATTGCGGCAGGCTCACTGCTTGAGTCACTTTTCGATTTTAAGAACAGCTTTCCTGTTGGCAGAGTTGAATATCTTCAATTACATCCTTTTTCATTTGAGGAGTATCTTCTTGCGGCCGGAAAACCGGCTCCGGCAGAATCACTTGATAATTTATTTGATGCAAAAAATCTGATTCCAGCATTAAACTCTGAATACTCCCGTTATTCGCTGATTGGAGGGATGCCGGAGGCTGTTAAAGTCTTTGCTATGAATAATGATTACTTTGAGACCGCTAAAGTTTATGAATCGGTGCTGATCATTTATATGCATTATATGGATGATATAGAAAAATATTCCCGTTCGCAAAAACAGTCTGTAGTACTGAGACACGTAATACAATCATCATTCAGGCTGGCCGGCCGCAGAATTACGTTTGAGGGTTTTGGCGGGAGCACCTATAAATCAGCTGATATCAAGGAAGCGTTTCAGCTATTGGAAAAGACCTTCCTTTTACGGCTCTGTTACCCATCATCAAGTGTCATTCCGCCTGTAAGTGTTAATTTAAACAAGTCGCCAAAAATTCATCTCCTTGATACAGGACTGATAAACTACTTTGCCGGAATCAGCTCAGAGTTTGCGCTTAAGAAAAATCCCGAAGATGTTTACTCCGGATTGATTGCCGAGCATCTTACAGGACAGGAACTCATCGCTGCACAAAGTTCGGTATTTAATGCTCCGGCATTTTGGACCAGAGATAAAAAACAGTCATCTGCAGAGGTTGATTACATTCTTAATATAGAGGGCATGGTAATACCTGTTGAGGTTAAATCAGGCAGCACCGGCAGACTCCGCTCACTTATGCAGTTCATTGATGCAGCGCCTCATACTTATGCGGTCAGATTATATTCAGGAAACATCAGCATTGAAAAGGCACACACCCTTTCAGGTAAGGAATTCACCTTAATAAACCTCCCCCTCTTCCTTGCGGGAAAAGTTGATGGTTATGTGAGGATGGTGAGGAGTTAACATTCAACGTAATGGGTCATCAAAATATTATTCAGAACATCTATGACGAATTACAATTCGTCAAGCAATTTAATCATTTTCTTGATATTCATTCCGGTCATTCAAGGGGAAAGGACAAACTTAAATTTTCAATTCAGTTGGAATACTTAGTCACCGCAGACTTATAATCATAAAATAATACTCTTAGTAAATCTCATTAATAGAAATTTCCTGAACCCACCTCTTTCCCCCGTTGTTAATCTGTTATGCAAAAAATCAATATAGTTTGGTTCAAGAGAGACCTCAGACTTACCGATCATAAGCCGCTGAAAGAAGCATCGGAAGATGGACTTCCGGTTCTGCTGTTGTATATATTTGAACCGCAACTGATTTCTGCACCGGATTATGACATAAGGCATTTCCGTTTTATTTATCAGTCACTGGAAGACATGAACAGCAGACTTACTGCACCAAGGGGCAGGGTAATAACCTTTTATTCAACCGCTGAACATGCATTTGAATATCTCTCATCGGTTTACAAAATCTCCTCTGTTTTTTCATATCAGGAAACAGGAAACTTTATTACTTTTGAACGCGATAAAAAGCTGGCAGGTTTTTTCCGGTCAAAAGGGGTGATATGGAAGGAGTTTCAGCAGAACAATATACAAAGAGGCAAAAGTGACAGATCTGAATGGCAGAATAAGTGGTATGAGACAGTTAACGCTCCAACTGATGATGCCGATCCGGGCAGGATTAAGTTTATCTCATTGCCTGAGCCTGATATTTTCAGAATCCCCAACCATTTTGCAGTTAAACTGCAAGCAAAGGCTAAGGGTTTTCAGCCGGGGGGTGAGACTTTTGCTTATAAATATCTATCCTCTTTTCTTTACGGCCGTTATAAAGATTATTCCCGGAACATTTCTAAGCCGGAGCACTCAAGAAAATCCTGCAGCAGACTCTCGCCTTATATCTCGTGGGGAAATATTACGCCTCGTCAGGTTAACCTTTCAGTTCAACGAT
>CAYPMQ010000143.1:6166-8643 GCA_964411625.1 uncultured Ignavibacteriaceae bacterium | reverse complement strand
GCTCTTCCCCGATAACCTCTGTGACTTTCAGATGGTCAATACCCCCTGCGCCGCTGAAGTCACATTTCTTAGGATCACCGGGACATTTTGTTCTGCAGTAACTTTCCTCCGGCAGTATGTATCTTGCTTTATTTCCGAGCGTTCCCCATAGTTCAGGTTTGCATGCCGGGAGCGGACAAAACAACCCGATTGTCTTTACCCCCAGCGCTCCTGCAATATGCATCGTCCCCGTGCTGGCAGATATCAGAAAATCAAGTGCTGCAAAATTGAGAATCGATTTCCTGAGGGGCTGATTCTCATTTATAAAAGGAATTCCCGTTTCTTTCAGCAAATCATGCGGAACATTGTCAGTGAACACAACAGATAACCCGCTGACTTTTTTTAGCGCCTCTGCAAGCATTCTGTATTCTTCCACAGGCATATTCGGGGCGGATCCTCCCGAAGAGTAGTGTATTCCGGCAATATAACTCTTGGCACTGAGAAGCTCTTTTCTGATATTCTGTACAATTTTCTTTTCATCTTCTGTCAGATATATAACCGAACGCTCTGTTTTCACAGGTATTCCCAGCTTCAGAAGCATATCACTGCAGTACTGTCCTTCATTTATTCCGCGGTCATACCCTCTGCGGTAAACACTCTTTACGTTGACGATAAAATGGAATGGCTTGAATCCGTTGCCGATCCTGTACCTGACTCCGGCAAGAAAAAGGGCGTAATTGATCTTTTCGTTCGGCAGAAGCATCAGTGCATGGGTTATTTTAAGTTTCCTGATTTTTCCAGCCAGTTTTAATAAACTTTCCTTCTCATCGTAGATAATGATCTCGTCAACCCAGGGATTGTTAAGATAAACATCGCGAGTATATTCCCTGACAAGCATGCAGACTCTTGCTTCAGGATATTGAGCTTTAATGTTCCCGGGCAGATGGGTTGATAATACCACATCTCCGATACGATCGGGACGTGAGATCAGAAAGTTCTTTTCCAATAATATCTTTGCCAATGGTTATATTTAAAAATCGATTAACAAAATTAAATACAAATTGGCTGAAAATCCCACCCGATTCAATTACATAGAGCATTATAAAAAAGATGCCGTTGAGTTTGATTACTTTGAAGAGCGCAAAGGAGCAACTCTTCATGACGAGAGGCGTGTGCATGAGTATATTCTGAGCAGGATAGAAAAAAAATCGGGAATTGCACTAGATATCGGTTGCGGATCTGCCTGGCTTGCTGAAGCACTCACTGCACGGGGAATAAAAACCGTTTCTTCCGATATTGCGATTGCCAACCTGAAAAAAGCTAAATCGAGAGTGTCTGCGGGAAATCACTACCAGACCGTTCTTGATTCATTCAATCTTCCGTTTTCTCCTGCATCATTTGATTATGTGATTGCATCGGAAGTCATAGAACATGTTCCTGATCCGGCGGCATTTGTAAAGGAGCTCTCCTCAAAAGTTAAACCAGGAGGGAAACTAATAATCACAACTCCTTATAAAGAGAAGCTGCAGTATGTTCTATGTATTCACTGCAATCAGAAAACCCCGGTTCACGCGCATATCCATTCTTTTGACGAAAAGAAACTTCTTGGTTATTTCAGTGAGGAGCAGATGCCGCGTGTAAAGTATTTTATTTTCGGTAATAAATATCTGATTTTTGCAAGAACTTATGTACTGCTCAGATTCCTCCCATTTTCTCTCTGGAAATTAACCGACAGGTTTACTGGCTTTTTCTTAAGGAAGGATGTGCATATTCTGATTGAATATAAGGGGTGAGGAAATACAGTTGATCTGCAGTTAACTTATTTTACTTCTGTTAACCTGAATTCCTGATTCCCGATGAAAATAAATAACCAGCAAGCCGGGTTAAGATTTTTATCCTCTGATAAAGCATATTTATATTTTTTAATTTGATTTTTACCTTCATCAATCACACTTTCCAGGCGTGCCGCATCCTGTTTTTTGAGATATTTTAGTTCAAACAGGAAATCATATTTACCCGGATTAAGCGCCGACATTTTCAATACTATGTCCGCATATCCTCCTGAAATTTCAGGCTCGCTCTGAACCATGAATGCATTTGTGCCCATCCATATGGTCATCATAAACATTTTAATGTCTTTTTCTGTGAAATTCCTCAGACCGCGGTTAGATAGGGCTGATATTATCTTGAAGATATAGCCGGCAAGTTTATCGGGATTTCCATCAAGAGCCAGTCTTTTTATGACATCACCCGTTTCTGACCTGTCAAACCTGAAGCCCGAATTCTCTTCAAAACAAATCCTGAAATATTCCCCGTAAAGCTGCCTGATGACGTAATTAGGAACTGAGTAAGTAATCAGTTTAAACCAAGCGTTTTCTATTGTCAGAAGGGCCGTTATAATAAAGTAAGGAGATCACATCGGTTTTTGTAAATTGTCTCTCAAAATTAAACTGAGTTGTGAGCCCTTCCGATATTCTTCCTTTTGTTAAAACTTCGTC
>CAYPMQ010000143.1:0-6066 GCA_964411625.1 uncultured Ignavibacteriaceae bacterium | reverse complement strand
GCCATCTCCCTCGGAAAGACTCCGGTTTGCGCATAGGCACTAAGAAAGGTAATTACCAACTGCGGGTTATAAAGCTTTTCGTCTGTTTCCGGTGAAAATTTACTTCCGTTATACCAGTCTCTGATTGCATCGGCTAAACTTTGAGCTTCTTATTCATTCGGGATACCGGTCAGATCATTTATTTTGTTTATGACTTCCTGATGAGTGAATCCTGCCATATTATTAAATATCGGATTCAATGAAATATTATGCCCTATATTAAAACCGCTGGTCATACTATCAAGGGTTACAGGTGTTACGCCTTCAGCAAAAAATCTTGTAATCAGTGCATTAGCTGTAAACTGTTTTACAACCTCATAAAATTTCCTCACCCAGCCGTTTCCTGATACTATATTCCTGAAAAGCTCCCTGTTAAATGAAAATAACTCATTTGTAAAATGGTCGTATTCATCTATAAAAAGATAGATAGAAGGCACAGGTATGTTCAAGCTGATTTCTAAAAGAATTTTGAGCAGATATTCAGCCGGTTCTGAATCGGCTGAATATCTTTCAGCAAGGGCAGGATCAAATCCGCCATAAGCTGAATAAAACTCTTTAAAACCCTTAGTCAATTTGTCATTAAACGATTTCTTAATTATTTCGGGTTCAGAAGTTCCGATCCCTGAAAAGTCGAAATGAAGTATCCTGAATGAGTTCTTCAGAGGTGTTACATTAGAAGGCTGCCCCTATATAAAAATTACCGAATAATGAATCAAATTCATCAGAGTACTGAAGACCGTAATAAAATTCAAGCATTGAAATAAGAAGAGATTTCCCGAATCTTCCCGGCCGCAGCAAAAAAAGATTTGGGAACATCTGGTCTTCAAGCATCGGAATAAAGTGTGTTTTATCAACAAAATAACCCACGCTTCTGACCAGTTGTGCGAAATTGGAAGTGATTACAGGAGAAGTTTTTTTCGTGCTAAATTTTAAGTATTATCAAAACGAATATAGCTATAAATCTTCAAATCAGGCTGAAACATCATTTAAAGTCATATCATATCTCTAACTTAATTAAATCGGCAAGGCTTCTCCTAAATCCCGAGTTCCCTTTTCAGATTCTCAAAATCATTTTCCCAGTTCAGTTTTTTTGATGCAGCAGTGCATCTGTCTTTCATCTCAGTGAGTACTTTCTTCGCAGGAATCATATTGTCAAAATCATTCTTTACTTCATCAAAACTGCGTTCAATATCAAGAACAAAGCCGCATTCATGCTCATCTATTATTTTCTTCATCTGCGGAAGACTGCTTACGAGCGGTGGAACACCTGACATTATGTATTCAAACATTTTGTTAGGGAGTGCATAATAATAAGACACACTCAGGTTCTCAATGAGTGCAAAACCCAGATCGGCTGATGCAGTTACCTCAAGAAGATTCTCCTGCGGAATGTTTCCGGTGAAAATTATCCTTCCGGCAGCGCCTGAATCCGCAGCTTTCTGCACATACTCCTGAAGCTGTTCGCCTGAACCAGCTATCAGCAGATAAATATCGTGTCTATCCTCAATAAGTCTGAAAATGATATCAAGTCCTCTCCCCTTTACTATCACACCCTGATAGATTGCCAGAATTGCTGAAACGGGGATACTATACTTTTTTCTAATTTCTGCGGGAACTATCCCTTCCCTGAAAAGCGGAAGATTTCTGAGCAGTATGATTTTACTTTCAGGCAGTTCGTATTGTTTAACAATGAATTCACCATCCATTTCCCCGGTTACCATGATCCCGTCTGCGGATTTAATGAACAGCTTCTCTATCGATGCCCAAAACCACTGTTTTAATTTCTTTCCTTTGAGTCCCGCAAGAAATCCGAATAGCTCTCTGCTGTCGTAAAACAACTTTCCCCTCTTAAGCCGGGAAAAAACAGAGGCTGCAGGAAGTGTATATACATCCTCTGCAAAATAGTAATCATATCTTCTGAAAAGCAGATTTTTACAAAGAAGGAAAAAGAATCTGAGATAGTAATATATAGAGGAATACTTTTTAGTGAGACCGTAAACTCTGACCTGACCGGTTTTAACAGATCTGAATCCGGGCTCTCTCCATTCAAAACCGATAAATTCAGTTCTGATTCCCAACTCATCCATACTTTTTTTGAGATTAAAACAGCGGGTATCGTAAGAGATATTTCCCAGAAAAACGATAACTGCTTTTTTTACTTCAGACTTCATGAACTAAATCATCAGTCTGATGGTGTTTCTCATTATTGTGCGCGCATCAAATTTTTCTTTGAAGTCAATAAGGTTCATGCTCGGTGTCATTGGGTTTTCTGCCTTCGTATCCTGCGAAACACCGATATCAAGATACTTGTATCCTTTATCAGTTGACCATTTTAGAACTTCGTACATCACTCTCTGAATCGGCTTGAGCTTTTCATACTCGTAATAAAGCATATTGTAAAAGCAAAGCGTAATTGTCCTGTTGCATATAAAAAGTGATGATCCGGCAATAGGTTTGCCTTTGTAATAAACCATGAAAAGTTTCAGGTTTTCAGGCAGCAACTCATCAAGTTTAATCAGATCTTCATAAGAGTGAGTCGGTTTAACACCGTGACGTGCTTTATTCTCAATCAGAATTGGATAAAATTCATCATATCTCTTATTGAGTTCAACGTAAATATCGTCATTTTTAAGTGAGCCTCTTACATTTCTCCTGACCGTCGGAGAAAACCTTTCGATAAGATCACGTGCAGGATCAAGTTTAATTGCACTCGAAATATAGTGGAGATCATATTTCGCACCTCTCCACAGCAGCGCAAAATCAATGTTCTGATTAGGCTCATCTTCATAAACCATCGGTGCCGAAGTAAGCAGATAGCCTTTAAATCCGTTCTTTCTCCCGTATTCAATAAGTATGTCAACCAGTTCAAGTGCGACTTTAAATTTTATATCCTTTGTGACAATCGAACCGTATGATGCACCGATCGGAGATTCAAACATTCCGTCCGGCATTAATGCTCCGGGCAGCAGTGCGAGGATATTACCCTTATCGATCACCATAAGATGATCAAATCTGAACTTACCCGGTTTATGATAATCAAAAAAACTCTGTTTATGGAACATTGTGCCGTTATTTGATTCGTCGACAAACTTGTCCCACTTCACTTTCCACTCGGGCGTATATTTTATTACTTCCATATAATCGGATTCGTGATTCAGTTATAATTTTTATAATAAAGAACTTAAAATATAGCTATTCTCAGCAAATTACACTTAATCAGCGCTTTTATTCAGTGCCGATAATATCTTAAAGGGCTGTAAAAAATTTGCAGACAGGTTTAAAACAAAAAGAGCCGGCTAAAAGCCGACTCCTTCTGTTTGCGAGAGGTAAGTTATTATTTTAATTTCTTAAATCTAAAACTGAGTTTTCTGAATCACCGTAGGGGGAAGTAACAGTAGCATCGGCTTCTTCATCATTGTACCAAACTCTGCCGTCTAATAAATATCTGAACTGGTAAGATTTACCTTTTTCAATTTCGAGTACGGTTGAAAATGATCCGTCTTTCTTCAGTTTGGTCATTTCGGCAGCAGAACTACTCCAGTTATTGAAGTCTCCGAGAACGTATGCGGTATTGTGTGCCTTACCTACTTCTTTCGGAATTCTGAAGGTAACTTTGCAAACGTCGCTGTTCTTTAAATACTGCTTTTTAATTGCCATTGAATACTTCTCATTTAATTATATTGAATAGAAATTACGATTCAAATATACGGCTCAAAATTTAAATGTCAAACAAAAAATACTCGGTCGGTCGGTTGACCGTCAATTTTTTTTTGATTTTTATAGTTTTTCTTTGCCCGTTCGGTCGGTTGACTGTCAATTATAATATACATATCATCACTTTTTCTTTCACCATGAGCCTTTTTTTTCACTTACCGCAAATTTTCCGCACTGCAGGCATTAACAATTTCTTAACCGGCATTACTTCATATTCCGCATAATTCGCATGTATAAAGACCCGGTTTCATTATATTCATTCTTCCGGTCAATATTGTAATACAATTATATTCTGAAATCAGCAGGTGATTAATATTATCAGGAAATTCCATTACCTAAATAACGCTTCTTCTGATCTGTTCAAAAAGAAGTCTGAAAGTATTTTTCTTAAATTCTGATTCGCTGATTAGTATTTTAACTTAACCGGCCGGTTATTATTTCCCGACTCTTCTCCCGTGCCGTACTATCTCATCATCCGGAATAAATATAAAGCAGTGTTAATCATCCCCGGCGCCAGTGGTCTTTGATCCCCGGGTATAATTCTTACAGCATAATTCTCCCGAGAAGTGAATAAGCAGACATTAAATTCGGGATTCAATGTTCAGTGATGACACCCCTTGTTTGTGTATCACTGTCTCTTTCAGTGTACATACATACATGCATAAATACATGCAAACATACATTCATACAACCCGATTCTTACAACTGAAACAGCGAAATGTCGATTACTTTTTCTCTGAATATATTAGCCAAACTTTGGTATATTAACAGCTTATGGATATTTTTTTATTCACCAACTTCTGTGATACACTCACACTCTATGAAAAAATACAATCTTTATACGGCAACAGCTATAGCCATGTCAACCATGATAGGTACCGGTGTGTTTACAAGTGTCGGATTCCAGGTTGTTGATATTAAATCGACACCTGCAATCCTCGCATTATGGATTCTGGGCGGTATAATCGCAATAGCAGGTGCACTGACATACGGAGAACTTGCCAGTACATTCCCCAAAAGCGGCGGAGAGTATAATTTCCTTTCCAAATTATATCATCCTGTTTTAGGATTTCTTTCAGGATATACCTCGGCAACGGTGGGATTTGCTGCACCTATTGCATTGGCAGCAATGGCACTCGGCTCATATCTGACTCCACTGTTTCCCGGTGCTGCTGATTTCACCGCAGGGCAAAAAGAGCAGTACAGGGTTATTATAGCCTGTACGGCAGTGATCATTCTGACCGTCATACATCTTCTTAATATGAAAACAAGCGGTAATTTCCAGAAGTATATCACCTCATTGGTGGTTGTTCTGATAGGCGGGCTCATTGTTGCAGCTTTTGTTGCGGCTGAACCTGTCAGAATGGCTTTTGAGGGAGTATCTGCAGATCTTAATTATCTGATCAGTAACGCTTTTGCGGTATCTCTTATCTATGTATCTTATTCTTACAGCGGCTGGAATGCGGCAGCTTACATCACCGAGGATATTGAAGATCCGAAACGGAATGTACCGAGAGCACTTATATTCGGAACTCTTATTGTTATGGCACTTTATGTGCTTCTCAATTTTGTTTTCCTTTATACAGTTCCGATAGATCAGCTTGCGGGTAAGATAGAAATCGGTTACCTTGCAGCAAAAAGCATTTTCGGAGAAACAGGCGGCATTGTAATTTCATTGCTTATCTCCGTTTGTCTTATTTCAGCTATAAGCGGGATGACTCTGGTGGGGCCCAGAATCACCCAGACCATCTTCCGTGATATTCTCCCGGATATATTTGCAAAATACAAGGCTGTCAGCGGTGAAGTTCCTGTTGCTCTTCTGCTCTTTCAGACAGCAGTCTCACTCTTCCTTATAGTAACCTATACATTTGAGCAGGTGCTCATTTATATCGGTTTTACTCTCAGCCTGTTTACAACGCTTACTGTTACGGGTATTTTTATTTCAAGAAATAAATTTATAAATGAGGGTGTTTATAAAACCCCGCTTTACCCCATCACACCAATACTTTTTATAATATTTGAAATCTGGATGCTCAGCCATCTGTTATCTAATAAGTTTACTGAATCGGTAGCGGGGCTTTTAACGGTTAGTTCCGGAATTCCCATTTACTACCTGGCAATTAAATTAAATCAAAAACTTAAATCAAAAAAGTGAGTTAATAACTATGTTTCTTAAATCCGGAAGCAAATTCAGAAAGTTTATATCCACTTCCCTTTTCCTTGCTTTTATTACATTTACGGGCTGCGGAAATCAGTCAGGCAAAACACCTGAAACCCCGGGTGGTAATGAAGCCAAAGAACCGGCAAAACCGC
>CAYPMQ010000142.1:0-8655 GCA_964411625.1 uncultured Ignavibacteriaceae bacterium | reverse complement strand
GATCATGAGATACCGAGTAAGAAAAAGCCTCGAGCTCTGAATTAAGTGCTTTAAGCTCTGCTGTTCTTTCCTCAACTTTTTTCTCAAGATTCAGATTCAGATTCTTAATTTCATTCAGCAGCCTGATCCTGTCTGTCAGTTCTCTTATGATTACAAAAATTATATCACCTTCAGTTGTGGTCAGTTTCTGAGAAGAAACCTCAACTTCAAATTCTGAACCATCTCCGGCTGTGTGAATTGTCTCATAAAAACCCCCGTTCAGGAGTCCGGATAGCCCGTTGGATTCATTTTTTTCACCTGTGACTGAAAAATAAGTATCAACACCGTTAATTTTTGTGCCGTATTTATTAATTCCTGCTCTGTTCAGGTTCAGAACCTTTCCTGAACTGTCGAGAATCATCATTATATCATCAGATGATTCAAATACCAGCTCAAACCTTCTTACCATATCAAGCCTCTGCTTCTCAAAGGCAAGTGTCATTTCAATATTTTTGCGTTCGTCATTAGTGATAAGGTATCTCAGATAGAATCCAAACCCTGCAAGAAGCGAAAAAATAGCAACAAGCGAAAAGATGCTGTTATATAAAATTCTGCTCCATATTTCAGATTTCTCAAACTTCAGTGAAATATAGATTTTAAGCGGGGTGATACCGTTTACGGCTTCAATAACATCTTTTCCGTTAATATCTTTGCCATCGTATATTCCATCCCCTTTCTGCACACCTGCTGTGGCAGTAATTTCTGTACTTTTGAGGGAAAGAGATTTAATCGCAGGATACAATTCGCTTCTGAGAGAGGCAAGCAGGTATATACTGTCATTATCAGCCCTGAAGAGAGTAACATCTGTTGAGGGAAGGCTGTAGTAGTCTGCAGATCTGACATGTTCATAAAGTTCTGAGGAGGGATCAACAATCCAAGCAAAAATCCCGAAAAGTTCATCATTTCCGGGAGCCCTGTACTTCAAAGGCAGCACACAATAGAATTCAGGTTCTCCTGTTACTGAGTTAATACTGAGTGCACTGAAATAAATCTTTTCCTCTTTCTTCACAGAATCAATATAAGAAAACAAATCAGCATAGACGGCCTCGGCTGCCGAGGCTGAAGATAGGAAGATTTTTCCATCTGTGCCGGCAAAGATATAGGCTCTGTATCCGTGATTGGATTTGATTGGTTCAACCCAGTTCCGGAGGTCGGAAATTGTTACAGAATCTGCATTGTTTTTGAAAAGTCTGTAAGCGGTTGAATTGAATGAAGCATTCCTGAAAAGGAACTGACCCTCGGCAATTCGCTCTTTTCTCCAGTTATTAATTTCCTGAACCTTTAATCTCGAAAACTGCAGGAGCTGGTTATCCGCATCCCTGAACAGTTGCTTTTGAAGCTCATAAAATCTGTAAATTGCACCGCTGAACACAAGAAACACCAGAATCAGATAGCTGATCAGATAACTTCTGAAACGCGGATTCCCTGTTATGGTTTTCATTTCATCACTTTTTCATTGTCGGAGCGTTTTAAATGAAATAAAAATATCCGATACTGTTTCAAGCTTCTTAAGTGTTTCATCAGCATTTCGTGAGAGCACCTTAACGTCATTGACTTTCTCTTTAATCTGATCAATACCAGAAAGAGCAGTTATCTTAGTCATGAGACCGGAGTTCTCAATAAGTTCTTCACCCTCTTTCTGGATAATTTTTGACGAATTTCTGAAATCTGTAAAAACAGGTATTACTTCTGCGATATCGTTTCCCATCCGGATAAGTGATTCCACTTTTTGCATATTGGCAACATTGTTGATTATTGCAAGTGCAGCCAGCTTTCCGGTGTTTTCAAGAGACAGGTCTTTAAGAGGCAGACCCTGTGTGATTTTTTCAACCTCTCTGGTGATATCCTTAATACCCAGAGATTTTTCTGCAATAGCAAGAAGATCTTTTGATGCCGCCTCAACAAGTGAAGCGCCGGCAATCATTGCACCGGTATACTTAACTGCTTTCATAAGAAAGCCGTCAATTTCTTCGTCACCGGTAAGGTTAACCTGAATGTCGGTAAACTGAATATATTTTGCTATTTTAGTGAGTGAAGGATGTATGTCCGCTAACATTAGTATCTGTAAAACTCCGCCGCCAAGAAGAAAACAGCCTGAAAGATAAAAGGGAAGAAAAACAGAAATCAAGATTTTTTTGATCATAAAAGGTCTGGGATCGTTTTGTTTTTATAAATTGGTGAATTAATATCTTGAGATAATTCTGATCTAAGATCAAAAAAAATATTTTAATATCAAACAACAAAAAGAGTAGTAAAATAATTAATTTGATAAAATTCAGTAACGGCCTTATTAAGCCAGATATTTCTTCGTTATTCAGAACAGAGGTGTTCTGAGTCGCCTTACCCAGTCATAGAATGGGGTGGTGTATGGAAGTGCAGCCATCTTTCCGCCAAATCCTATCATACGGATTGTAAAGACCTTGAGAGGCACTGTATTCAGAGCTTTGATTCTATCGGTATCTGCCTTTATCTCATACTTCCCGGTAAGTTCAACAGTCTTTGAATTCAGCAGATCATCAGCCTTTTTTATAAATAACTGTTGTCTGAGGTAATCACGCATTGATTCAAAAGATTGATTAAGTGAATCACTGCCTTTTCTTTTTCCTATAAGCTTGATAACAGAATATCCCGCCGAAGACTTAATTGGTCCGAAAATCTGACCCGGTTCAAGTTCAGATGCAATTTTACCTATCTCACCTGCCATTTCGGCATTAAACCAACCCCATTCACCCCCCTTGTCTTTAACCAGCACACGCTGAGTGACCTCCCCGGCAAGTTCTTTGAAATCCGCACCGGATTCTAGCTGCTCCAGCACATATGATATCACATCAAGGTCAGTATTCAGAATTTCAAGTATATTAACCTGGGTGGAACTGACAAGTCCTCCGTATTTCTGCTTATAATAATTCTGCAGTTCTTCATCGGTAACCTCAAGATCCTCTGACCATGCCCTCGCCGCAATTTGTGCAAGATAATTATCCCGCCACATATTAAGATCGTTTATTACGCGGGGGGATTTTTCCAGTCCCCTTTTAACAGCCTCTTCAGCAAGAACTTCATGCTCAATAAAAAAGCGTGAATAAAGTTTCAGCATCTCCGCAATGTATCCGGGTCTGTTGTCTTTAAATCTCGCATTCTGATAAAAAATATAAAACAGGAAATCTGCAGTTGAGGGTGAATTTTCATCAATGTAAACGAAAGGTGAATTAAGCTCCTCCGCAGTAAAACTGCCGTAAAGCTGAAGAAGATCCGGTTCGGTGAGATTATATCCTTCCGTCTCGCTTAATTTTTTCGTACCAAGCAGCTGACTCAGCAGCTGAAGAAGTTTCCGGAATTCCTTTTCATTTCCCCTGATCTCCCTTCCTCCCAGCAGCTCATTCATAAAATTATCGGTCAGCTTAACCGATTCTCTCTGATAAATAATATTATAAACACGGTTTCTGACTGTTTCAGGTTTATCATCAGCAAGCGGATTCTTTTCCTTTCTGAGCACCCTGAATATGATCCGGCCTAATCTTGCTTTAACGGGTGTTGAAATATACCCTGATTCAGCAAACAGTATTGAGTCCTCAAGAGCCGTATCGTCAAAACTTCCGAACTTCACTTCGTAAGGTTGGGTCTGCTTTGCGGCCTCCGGTCTTGAAGCCAGAATGGAATCAAAAGAAGCTCCGTTCTGAATTGACCTGTAAATCGAAAATGCCTCACTTTCATCCTTAGCGGCGATCATGTTTACATAACTGATCTCAGCGAACCGCATCAACCCTGAATCGATTGCAGCAGGAGAAATATTAATATTCTTTTCAATAACTTCCCGGTATAATTCATCTTTCAGAAACATTTTTTTCAGGCTGTTCATCGAAAGGTTAAATACTCCGGAAGAATCATTGATCATTTTTGCACCCTCCAGCGCCCAAAGCTTTTCTGCTATCAGGGAGTATAAAAACGTCATTCTGGAGGAGTCTGCATTCAGTTCATGATCCGTGAAGTGAGGCGAAAGCTGGTATCTGTTCAGAAATTCTTCTTCACTTATCTCCGTATTCCCCACTTTTACAAGCGGTGCAGGCGCCCCCGGATTTTGTGAATATAAGAAACTGCCTGAAAGCAGGATGACGTATAAAAAACCAGGAAAGAAAAATTTCATCAGGATATTAATTCTTTGTTTTGTGAATGCAAAGATAACACTAATCAGCCTTTAACACTGCCCATCATAATGCCCTTGATGTAATATTTCTGCATTACAAGAAATACTATCAGTACCGGAAGAATTGTTACCACCGAGCCGGCCATCATGAGTTCAGTATCCTGAACGTGTTCACCCATCAGGTTGGCAAGAGCCACCGGTAAAGTGTACATACCGGAATCGGTCATTACGATCAGAGGCCATAAAAAGTCATTCCAGGTTCCCATGAAAGAGAAAATTCCAAGAGTAACCAGTATCGGTTTTGTAAGGGGGAGTATAACCTTAAGATATATCTTAAAATCCGATGCACCGTCCATTTTTGCTGCTTCAATCAGGCTGTCTGGAATTGAATAACAATATTGCCTTATAAGAAATATTCCGAAGATACTGGCCATGCCCGGTACAATAATTGCCCAGTAAGTATTTATCAGCCCGAGATTCTTAAGGGTTAAAAAGACGGGCAGCATGGTAACCTGTCCCGGGATGATCATTGAGGTGAGTAAAAAATTAAAAACAGTGTCTTTTCTTCTGAATCTGAATTTTGCGAAAGCATAGCCCCCCATTGAGTTGATCAGGAGCGAGAAAACTGTCACGCCTATTGAAATAACCGCACTGTTTAGCAAATATCCTGAAAGATCAAGAGATGTAAACAGCTTATAATAGTGCCCGGTATCAATTGTTTCAGGCAGGAGTCTCGGCGGATAAGTGTTTGCCTGTCCCTGAGGCATCAGCGATGCGGATACCATCCAGAGGAACGGCAGAAATGTCAGAAACGCAACAAAAACAGCAATTAAATAAAGTGCAAACTTTTTCATTTATCTCTCCAGTGCTTTCTGTACCCTGAACTGAATAACCGTGCCTATCAGAATAATGATAAACAGGCTGAAAGCTATTGCGGTAGAGTACCCGATATTCCACCATCTGAACCCCTCCTGATACATATAAAGCACGATACTGAGAGTGCTGTTCAGGGGGCCTCCCTGTGTCATCACATAAGGCTCTGCAAATAACTGGAAGTAACCGATCATCGTGATTATAGTGATGAAGATTGTGGTGGGTGCAAGCATTGGCAAGGTAATGTTTCTGAATTTCTGCCATGCCGAGGCACCTTCAAGGCTTGCTGCTTCATATAGTTCTTCAGGGATATTCTGAAGCCCCGCAATGAAAATAATCATATTATAACCGAAATTCTTCCATACCGCCATTATGATGATAGCGGGCATTGCGAGCGCAGGATTCCCCAGCCAGTCAAGCGGATCAATACCGAAAAACCCCAGGAAGTAGTTAAGAAGACCGAATCTCGGGTGATAAATGTATCTCCAAACAATTGCAACTGCAACAAGCGTAGTAACAACCGGAAGGAAATAGGTAAGTCTGAATATGCTCTTAAACCCTATCAGCTTTGAATTAAGCAGTATTGCCGCAGCAAGTGAAGCAGCAATTGAAAGCGGTCCGCCTGCAATAACAAAATATAAAGTGTTTTTAAGGGCAGTCCAGAACATATCATCTGAGAAGAGTTTTATGTAATTATCAAAACCCACAAACCTCAGGTACTCAGGATTGCCAAGTGAGTAGATATTAAAATCGGTAAAACTGAGTATGAACGCTGCCATAACAGGAAGGAAGAAAAATATGAGCAGAACAGCGAGTCCGGGGCCAAGAAAAAGGGCAAGCGTAGTGAAAGCTGTTTTCTTCATAATCTTCCCTCCTTTTGAAGAATCCACCTTCTCTTTTCAAGGATTTTATCGGTATCGGAATCCAGCTCCTTCAGGGCTTCTTTCACAGTAAGTTTCTTTGCGGCAACAAACTCGGCATACTGCTGTATCTTTGCAAAAACTATCTGCTCCCATTCAGGAATTTTCGGTGTGGCTTTGGTTCTGTTAAGCTGCACATAAAAAGCCTGCATATATTTGTCATTTTTGAGTTCCGGTTCATCCCATACCGATTTCACCGAAGGCAGAGCAGAGACCTGGTTATAAAACCTGTGTTGTATCTCATGATCCGATAGAAATTCCATGAACTTCCACGCCAGCTCCTTTTTCTGACTGTTCTTATTGATCACAAGTGACGACCCGCCGGCAAGGGAGTAACCGGGATATACTGAGTCAGGTGAAGGAAGCGGTGCGGTCATCCATTTATCCTGCATATGAGCAGGGAGACGGTTTTTCATTTCAGTTACATTCCACGGGCCCGTTATAACCATGGAAAAATAACCCTCAGCAAATGCCTGGTATATATTCATTACTGCCTGCATGTCTTTAGGTGCAAGCCCCTCAAAATAATATTGTGCAAGATATTCAAAAGCCTCTCTGAATTCTCTTCCTGAAAAGTTGCCATTGCTGTCATTATTTTTGAGCAGGGTTGAACCGTTCTGGATCCCGAACAGAATAAAAGGCAGCCACTCATTTGTGGGGAGAAAGAATGCATAATTGGCCGGATTCTGTGCTTTTATTGTTTTCGAGATATCATAGAGTTCATCCCAGGTTTTTGGCGGAGCGGAGTAACCTGCTTTACTGATGACATCGGTTCTGTAAAAGAGAACCCTTGTATCAACATACCAGGGGATCCCGTAAATTTTACCGTTTATTACATTTGTGCTTAATATTCCCTCAAAAAAACTTGTGTCCCTGATAACCGATGATCCTGCAAGATACCCGTCCAGAATCTCCAGTGTTCCAAGGGCTTCAAACTCCGGAACCCATGTATTGCCTACCTGAAAAATATCGGGCAGAGTTTCGCTCGCAAATGCGGTGATTAGCTTCTCGTGGGCAGCAGTCCATGGTATCTGCTGAACTCTGACTTTCACTCCGGGATTCTGCTTTTCAAACTCGGGAATAAGCTTTCCAACCTGCTCTCCTTCCGCACCGATTGCCCAAAAGGTGATAGTTGTCTTACTATCGTCAGTGCGGCCGCATGACATTAATAAAAGAACAGGAAACAGTAATAAAAATGATCTGATCTTCATTTCAGTTACTTCACAAGCACCATTTTTCCGTTAAGGATTTTCTCTCCGGTCAGAATCCTGTAAAAATAGATTCCCGAGGGCACAGTCTGATTAAAATCATCCTTCCCGTTCCATTCCAACCTGTTTTCACCTTCAGCAGCTTCTCCTTTAAATAACTCTCTGACAATCTTTCCGGCAGTATCATAAATCATGATATTTACATCACCTTTTTCGTGAAGATTGAAAGAAATGGTTGTGGAGGGATTAAATGGATTCGGGAAATTGACAGGAATTTCAAACCCATTCAAATTACCGGGATCAGTCTCATTGATATCTGAAGGATCAGGCACAAAGCCAGCCGAATCAAGCATTGCAGGAATTTCAGGATTCATCATAAATTTATTCCATAACAATCCCGATCTGTGATTTTCAATACCATTGATTATCGGGCCCTGATCAATGGCGAGATAGCTGGTGGCAAACCAGTTATTTCTTACATTAAAAGCATCCTTGAATCCGTACTCACCCCATACCTGTGAGCCATAGGTCCTGTAAAGGTATTTGATCAGTTCCGTTGATTCCACGGGTGTGTAAGGCATTGATGAAATTCCTGCCGTGGGAGTGATTGTACCGTTATCATTTGAATAAGGTGAATGAGCACCGTACCCGGTATGATCATCAGATGCAGTAAGACCCCAGCAGTTTTCATTATACCCCGGGTGATTATAGGGATTTGCTATACAGTATGCCCTGTTGATAAGAGTGTGGTGTTTGTTTTGGATAAAATAATTAGCGTATGCATCCTTTTTATCTCTGGGATCAAATCCCTGAAATGAATAATGGGCAAAAAAGAGAGGTCCGCCATAAGAGGAACCGACAAAAAGCTTGTACCCGTAGTAAATGTTTCCGTTAGTGTAGTTATTGCCTGCCCAGCCCTGGGTGTAACATCTCTTTTGAACTCCGTGTGTTGGTGATGCCATTGCAAGCAGATAAATAATCTGAGCCTCGTTCCAGCCCTTGATTCTCATGTTCATCTGCCAGCCGTAGTTTGGAGACCAGTGCCAGTAAAGATCGTTCAAAAAAGATGCCCTCTGATACCATGTCCATTCAACACCCTCCCAGATCTGAGTAGCAAGCTGTCTTATCTCTGTTTCGACGGCGTCACTTCCGTCAAAGTACATTCTTGCGGTAAGTATTCCCTGAATAAGAAAGGCGGTTTCTACAAGATCCCCGCCGTCATCATACTGACTGAAGGGAATCACCCGTCCGGTTGTACCGTTCAGCCAGTGAGAAAATGCGCCATGAAATTTATCTGCATTATTCTTCAGGAATCTGAACATTTTCACGATGTGGTCTTTTCCCAGTTCCCGCGATATGAATCCTCTTTCAATACCGGTAAGAATTGCCCCGATTCCAAAGCCTGTGCCGCCGGTGGTAACGGTTTCACCGCTTCCTGATCTTTCCCGGGCGAGCTTTGAGACAGGGTGTGCAT
>CAYPMQ010000141.1:0-8664 GCA_964411625.1 uncultured Ignavibacteriaceae bacterium | reverse complement strand
TTTCCAACCGTCTGTGCTGAACCAGGAACCACGCACTAAGCACCGGGAACTGAATTAAAATCAGCGTTCTATGACGTTTGTGCTGGCACTGCTAACGCTCCCGGCTATCAATCAAATTAAAACCCGGAATGTCCTTCGGGCGGGGTTATTATCCATCGATATTTCACGGACTTAAATGAGGAAGACATTCCGGGTTACAGCTCAAATTGTGGGAAGAGCCAGCCCCGGTAACCAGGGATAGAGGAAACGGGGAAAAATCAAATCATACAAAATACCATAACCCTGAACACTTAGAACTTAAAATAATAAAGGAGGTCATGAACTTCACAACCTCCTGAAAGTTTTTTTACAGGTGGTACTGCACAGCATTTATGCTGCCTCTGGTGTCAGGCGCCGCGGGCTGTTGCCGTGGGCGTTTTGTTGTCACTGTTGTCACTGTTATCCGCTGTAGGCGGACTGTTGACACTGTTAGTACTGTTCCGTCACTTTTTCTTCGGCCTGTAAATATGAGTTGCATGACCAAAAAATGATTCTGCAGCTTCCATGATCGTTTCCGAAAGTGTGGGATGCGGGTGAATAGTAAGAGCAAGATCTCTCACAGTTGCACCCATCTCAATGGCAAGCACGGCTTCGGCAATCATTTCACCGGCACCCGGTCCGCAGAGACCAACACCGAGAATGCGTTCTGATTTGGGATCCACAATAATTTTTGTAACCCCGTCATTACGGTCAAGAGTCTGAGCCCTTCCTGAAGCAGCCCATGGAAATTTAGCCACTTCATGAGGAATATTTTTCTCTTTTGCCTCTGTTTCAGTAATTCCGGCCCATGCTATTTCAGGATCAGTAAATACAACCGCCGGAATTGCCAGGGGTTCAAATACCACTTTATGTCCGCCGATGGCTTCAACTGCAACTTTAGCTTCAGCCGATGCTTTATGCGCCAGCATGGGATCGCCTGCTATATCACCGATAGCAAAAATATTCGGGTCTTTTGTTCTTCTCTGGGGATCAACCTCAATAAACCCTCTCTGGCTGACGGTAACCCTGGTGTTCTCCAGACCTATTCCTTTTGCATTGGGTCTTCTCCCTATTGAGAGGAGAACATAAGAATATTTCTTTATTTTAACTTCACCGCCCGGGGTTTCAATATGCACATTAATTCCATCAGCAAGAGGATCAAGTTTAACCACTTTGGAACTGAGCATAACCTCTTCAAATTTTGCATTCACTTTTTTGGCGAGGAAATTCACAAGATCACGGTCTGCTCCCGGAAGCAATGTTGGAGTTGCTTCAACAACGGAGACTTTTGTTCCGAGTGCTTCATACACCGAGCCCAGCTCCAGACCAATATATCCTCCGCCGATTACAAGCATTGATTCCGGGATCTCAGGAAGATCAAGTGCGGAGGTTGAATTCAGCAGCCTGGGAGAATCAACCTGAAAAACAGGGAAAGTCGTGATTTCTGAACCAACTGCAATAATAGCATTTTTGAATTCAAGCTCCTGAGTACCGCCTGCATTAAGAGCAATTTTGAGTTTGGTTGATGAAACAAATTCAGCTCTGCCCTGAATATAAGTTATCTTTCTCTGTTTTGAGAGGGTACCCAAACCGCCGGTCAGGTTATTAACAACTTTGTTTTTAAATGCCCTGAGTTTATCAATATCGATTTCAGGTTTTCCGAACTTTACACCCCAGTGCTCTGCCTCTTCCGCCTCATTGATGAGTTTGGCTATGTGAAGCAATGCCTTTGAAGGGATACAGCCTCTGTAGAGACAAACACCGCCGGGATTTTTTTCCATATCAATCAGGGTTACATTCATGCCATGATCTGCAGCATGAAAGGCAGCGGCGTAACCGCCCGGTCCGCCGCCAATTACTACTAATTCTGCGCTCATATCTCTTACCTCCTAACCTTCTATAAGCAGTTTAAACGGATTTTCAAGCGCATCAATTATCCATCTCAGGAATCTGATTGCGTCGGCTCCGTCAATTATTCTGTGATCATAGGAAAGTGAAAGAGGCAGCATGAGTCTGGGCACAAACTGACCGTCTTTATAGACCTGTTCATATTGTGATTTTGATACGCCGAGAATTGCAACCTCGGGTGAATTCACAATCGGAGTGAAATAAGTTCCCCCTATACCGCCCAGATTAGAAATACTGAAGCATCCTCCCTGAATATCTTCGAGTGATACTTTTTTATTTCTTGCCTTCTCTGAGATAACCGCAAGCTCCGCAGATATCTGAGTGAGGTTGAGTTTATCGGCATTCTTGATATTCGGAACAATAAGTCCGTGTTCAGTATCAACCGCGATACCGATGTTATAATAATTTTTATAAACGAGTTCCATTTTCTGCATGTCAACGCTTGCGTTAAACTGCGGGAACACTTTAAGAGCCTGTGTGATTACTTTAACGAGAATTCCGGTCATTGTGAGTTTTCCGCCCGATTTCTGAACCAGGGGTGAGAACAGTTTTCTTATCTCTTCGATATCTGTAATATCAGCTTTATCGAACTGTGTAACATGCGGAATGGTGCTCCATGCATAGCTTAGATGCTCGGCAGTTTTGGCGCGGACGTTGTTCATCGGTTTGCGTTCAACTGAACCGAATTTACTGAAATCAGGCAGCGGTTTAATCTGAGCCGCACCTGAAACCTGCTGAACAACAACCTGCGAGGGTGCAGCGGCTCTGCTTTCATTAAGCTTTTTGACGTAGGCTTTAACATCCTCAATAGATATTCTTCCGCCTGGTCCCGATCCCGGAATTGAACCGATATTCACTCCAAGCTCACGCGCAAGCCTTCTTACAGAGGGGGCTGCGGGTGCTGCATTAGGCGCAATGGGAGGCTGGCTATCCATAAAAGCCTTTGGAGGATTATACATAACCTCAGGACTTTTAATTTCATCCAGAATCTGTTCTGTTGATGAAAATACCGCTGCAGAGGTTCCTGTTTCCTGCACGGGTGGGATAAACGCGGGAGCGGGAGCCGGGGTTTCAGTTTTAAGTGAAGGGGCAGGCGCCGGTGTTTCTTTTGCTGCCGGTGCAGGTGCCTGACCTGAAACTTCGAGTCTTAAAACAGTCTGACCAACTTTTGCCTTTTCACCTTCTTTAACGAGGACTTCAAGCACTTTACCGCCTTTTGATGAAGGCACTTCAATTGTTGCTTTATCTGTCTCTATCTCAAAGACTGACTGATCTTCTTTAATTGTGTCGCCTGCACTTACCAGTACTTTTACAACGGTTGCAGATTCAATGTTTTCACCCAGGGTCTGGAGCACCTCATCATAAACTGAACTGCCTGAGGCTTCGGGTTCCTGTTTGGATGCAGCAGGTGCCGTTGAGACGGGTTCCTGCACTTTAACTTCCTCTTTTACGGGTGCGGGTTCACTTTTTGGCTGCACAGCGGGAGCAGAAGTGCCATCTGCAACTGTAAAAACAACCTGACCAACCTGAGCTTTATCGCCTTCTTTTACGAGAACATGAGCCACTGTGCCCTCAATTTCTGACGGCACTTCAATTGTTGCTTTATCTGTTTCAATCTCAAGCACAACCTGGTCAACTGTTACTTTATCACCGGGAGCAATAGCAACCTTAACAATGGAGGCAGAGGTTATATTCTCTCCCAGATCTGGTAATTTAAATTCTTTTGCCATTCTTATTTCCTGTTCCTGATTAGATTAAGCAAACATGGGGTTGAGTTTATCAGATTTGATCTGAAGTTCATCCATGGCCTTCTTAACGGCATTCATTTTAATTTTGCCATCCTGTGCGAGCGCATAAAGTGCCGCAGTAACAACATAGCGGTGATCAACTTCAAAGAAGTCTCTCAGGGCTTCCCTGCTCTCACTTCTTCCGAATCCGTCGGTTCCGAGAGAAACGAGTTTGTTGGGGAGCCATTTCGCAATTGAATCAGGCAGTGATTTTATATAATCTGATGATGCCACAAATACCCCTTCGTTACCTTCAAAGAGTGATGAGAGGTAAGGTTTCTTCTGTTCTCCTTCGGGATTCAGAAGATTATGGCGCTCACATAATAGTGCATCTTTTCTGAGTTCTTTATAGCTTGTTACGCTGTAAACATCGGCATTGACACCGTATCTTTCTTCAAGAATCTGCTGGGCTTTGATAACCTCATTAAGAATTGTTCCTGAACCGAGCAGGTTTACTTTTTTCTTTGAAGCAGGCTTTGACGATGCAATGAGTTTGTATGCACCTTTTACGATACCTTCTTTAACGCCTTCAGGCATTGCTGGCATCGGGTAGTTTTCATTCATTACAGTAATGTAATAGTAAATGTTCTCCTGCTCTTCATACATTCTTCTGATACCGTCTCTTATGATGACTGCAAGTTCATAAGCATATGTGGGATCATACTGAACGAGCGATGGTATGGGGTAAGCGAGGTGATGGCTGTGGCCATCCTGATGCTGTAAACCTTCACCGTTGAGGGTGGTTCTTCCGGCTGTGCCTCCTAGCATGAATCCGCGGCATTTCATATCTGCTGCAGCCCATGCAAGATCACCAATTCTCTGGAATCCGAACATTGAGTAATAGATGAAGAACGGAATCATGTTAAGTCCGTGGGTTGAGTAAGCGGTTCCGGCAGAAATGAATGATGCCATTGAACCCGCTTCGGTTATACCTTCTTCAAGTATCTGTCCGTTTTTTGCTTCCTTGTAATAAAGGAGGCTTGCCTTATCAACCGGCTCATATAACTGACCTGCGTGTGAGTAGATACCAACCTGTCTGAAAAGTGCTTCCATACCAAATGTACGGGCTTCATCAGGAACAATCGGTACGATAAGTTTTCCGATTTCCTTATCCTTGAGCAGCTTGGTAAGAATTCTCACAAATACCATTGTGGTTGATACTTCCCTGCCCTCGGTACCTGCATAGAACTCCTCGAAAACTTCTTCCGGGGGTGTTTTAATTGGTCTGATATCTACTTTTCTTGATGGAACAGATCCGCCGAGTTTTGCTCTTCTTTCCTTCAGGTATTTCATTTCAGGGCTGTCATCCGCAGGTTTGTAGAATGGCGCTGCGGCAACATCCTCATCAGAAATCGGGATACCGAATCTTGTTCTGAATTCTTTTAATTCTTCTTCATTCAGCTTTTTCTGCTGGTGAGTAATGTTTTTACCTTCACCGCTTTCACCAAGTCCGTAACCTTTAACTGTCTTGGCTATAATAACAGTGGGCTGACCCTTGTGTTCAACCGCGGCTTTGTAAGCGGCATAAACCTTTTCGGGATCGTGACCACCTCTTCTCATCTTTCTGAGCTGCTCATCAGTCAGGTGATCAACCATTTCCTTTAACTCAGGATCAACGCCAAAGAGATGCTCACGCACATACGCTCCCTCTTCAACGGAGAATTTCTGATACTGTCCGTCAACAATTTCACCGAGTCTCTTTACCAGCTTTCCTTTAACGTCTTTATCGAGAATCGGATCCCAGTCACTGCCCCAGATAACCTTTATAACGTTCCAGCCTGCCCCACGGAAAACTGCTTCCAGCTCCTGAATTACTTTACCGTTACCTCTTACCGGACCATCAAGTCTTTGTAAATTGGCATTAATAACAAAAATCAGGTTATCGAGTTTTTCTCTTGCAGCAAGCGAAATAGCGCCGAGAGTTTCGGGTTCATCTGTCTCACCGTCACCCAGAAAAGCCCAAACTCTTGTATCTTTATTCGGTTTGAGACCTCTGTCTTCCAGATATCTGTTGAATCTTGCCTGATAGATTGCCTGAAGCGGACCCAGACCCATTGATACGGTCGGAAATTCCCAGAAATCAGGCATCAGATGAGGGTGCGGATATGACGAGAGTCCGCCGCCTTCGGCAAGTTCTCTTCTGAAGTTCTCAAGTTTTTCCTGGCTCAGTCTTCCTTCAAGGAAAGCGCGGGCGTAAACACCGGGTGAGGCATGACCCTGGAAATAAATCTGATCTCCGTCATGACCTTCTCCTTTTCCCTTGAAGAAGTGGTTAAATGCGATTTCATAAAGGGTTGCTGCGGAGGCAAAAGTTGAAATGTGACCTCCTATACCGTTTTCATGCTTGTTTGCCCTTACAACCATTGCCATGGCGTTCCAGCGAATAATAGATTTGATACGTCTTTCAATCTCTCTGTCACCGGGGAAAGGGGGTTGTTTTTCTCTCGGTATAGTATTTATATAAGGTGTGTTAGCCGTGAAAGGTATTTCAACACCTGCTTTGTGTGCCCTGATCTGAAGTAACTGTAATAATTCAATAACTCTTTCGGGACCGCCGTGCTGCAAAACATAATCTAAAGAATATAACCATTCCTGATTCTCTAATTCCAATATCTCCTGGAGCTGCGTTTTATCGTCTGCCATTTTGATCCTTTGTCGTAATTTAAATTCTAAATTTCCTGCTTTCGATGGGAGGAATTCTTAAAAATTCAACCTGCAAGTTACAAAAAAAATGCCTTATTTTTTAGCCGAACCCCTGTTTATATCAGTTAAAACGATTTACAGGCTGTTATAGTTTTAAATGAGCGTAATACATTTAAGTTTTTTATCCGATGATCCAGTGTAAGTTATGGTTCATTTTCAACATCCTGATCCATATCAATAAAAAAGTAATAAGAGTCAATAGGTCAGAATTTCGGATGCGGGGTCATTGAGAGAAGGTTTGTTTACAGGGTATGGCACATCCGCAAATCAGAAAATGCAATTGCATAGAAACAAAGGGTAAAAATGTATTATGAAAGTTGGTTTTACAACATTTGGCAAGACTCTGATGGGGAAAACAGGGAATAGTGACTGCCACGTGAAGCTTCACACGATAGTATATATTACTGTATAGTGATATTATGTTTACAAAAGATTATGCTGCCTGATTTACCACCCGGGAGGGGGGCGGTACTTCAACCCGATTGATATGCGCCGCAGGCGGACTGTTATTTACCGTTAATACTGTCCTGTACTCTGATATGATTTGAAAAGATCCAGCCTTTACCATCCTGCCAGACCTCGGTACGGTAAACACCCGGCTGATCAATTATCACTTCTTCACAATCTGCAATGCGGCTGTGGAAATTAACACCGTTATGATAAAATCTCATTTCTGCGGAATCAGCAGGGTGTACGCATCTGAGTTTGATTTTATCTTTAAGCTCAATTGTATCGCCGACATTATATATTTTACCACCGGTCTCAGCGGTGAACCTGAACCCCGCAGGATCTCCATGATAATAATTCCCGACAAAGCAGCGGCCGTTTCTCAGGGCATCAAGAATTATCCTCTTTGCCTCTGAAATTTCTTCCTTTGACCTGCCCGGTTTTATCTCTTCCTGCGTAAGTATATATGTTCTTATTGACTTAAAAAGAACTTTGTAAGGAAACACTTCTACATCAAAGAGCCCTACTATATTCACTTTGTGAGCGTGAGCATCAACCCCGCCTATTCCGACCACTTTCCGCCTGATGCTGAGCTCATCCCAGAGGCGGAGGGTTTCTTCAGGCGGCGCTATTATGGTTTTAAGAGGATGTACAAACGACTGAAGTTTGTTGTCCTCAGTAAGATTTTCCATCCATTCGGACATGTGATTCCAAATCTCAATACCGGTAAAATCTTCCGTATCCCACTCAAGCCACGGATACGGCGGATGCTCAGGGAAAGCATTCCTCTTCTCATGCGGATGCGCAAGAAAACCGATACCACCCATTTCCTTTACTTTTGAGACGTAATCTTTGGAGGGTATTCTGGTGGAGATGGTTTTATTAATTCCGAGCGCCAGATAATGATTTTTGTTGTCTTTATCATTAATCTCAGTACCAACCATCAGAAAAGTTTTTCCGTAAAACCCTTCATAACCTTCATCAAGGGCACGCAGGGTGTTGTGATCTGTGAGAATGATAAAATCAAGATTAACCTCACCAGCCGTAAACGCTATATCACGTGCATCACCCGTGCCGTCGGAAAAGATGGAATGAATGTGGACTGAACCGCTGTACTCGTACATTTTTTAATTTCCGGAATCTTGTCTTATAAGTTAAATAGACGAGTCCTTAAAAGAAAAGTTAAACTTTTAATTAATATCTTTGGTTTGAAATTTATAATTGTATTGCTGCAACAACCCGGACATTTTTATCATATTAACTGAAATTCTGATCATACTGGTTCTCACTCTGATCAACGGAGTGTTATCAATGGCTGAAATTGCCATAATATCAGTGAGAACCACCAAGCTTGATGAAAAAATACTAGCCGGCTCAAAATCAGCGGCGACCGCACTCTCACTAAAAAGCAACTCCGAAAGATTTCTCTCAACAGTACAGGTTGGTATTACACTGGTCGGAATACTTGCAGGCGCCTATGGCGGAGCCCTTCTGGCTGAAGACCTTGCTCCCGTTTTCAGAGAGATCACATTTATTTCTGTTTATGCCGAAGAACTTGCTTTTTCTATTACTGTAGGCGGCATAACTTACCTTACTGTTGTGCTGGGTGAGCTGGTTCCCAAGTCGCTTGCTATAAAGTACGCACTCGGAATTTCTCTTGCTCTGGCACCGGCAATGAATTTGCTTTCAAAGATTCTTTCACCCGTGGTTTTATTACTTGAAGCGAGCACCAAACTTATTCTGAGAATTCTGAGAATAAGCCCCGATAAGGAATCTCATGTAACTGAAGATGAAATAAGGC